>JBAUDN010000076.1:0-6478 GCA_049678105.1 Microgenomates group bacterium | reverse complement strand
ATACCAAACAAAAACACCATGTGTATGAACTATATCCGCTTGTTTTATATAATAGATATTCCTCAAAAACCAAAGCCAGATATGGAATAATCCAAGAAACTTTATCTTCGGGTAAGAAAATCGAACTACTTTTATTCCATTAATTGTCTCTCTATCTTTAAGAGTTTCATTAAACTTCTCAGTAATTATTGTTATCTCGAAACCTTTTTTTATTAGCCGTTTACTTAACTCATTTAGCTGTTTTTCCACTCCTCCAACATGTGGCAGGAAAAGTCTCGTAATAAACAATATTTTCATATGGAGTTTCTAGATGAAGTTTATCATCATTTTTTGCAGAGCTCGAGCCAAAACAGTTACTCGGAGGGGGATGGAGAAGGCTCGAGTGTCGGCGTAGGACTTTCCGTGAGTGTTGGAATTGGCGACTCTGTGGGATGACAGGACTCGAACCCGCAACCTTCCTCGTAATAGTCAAGAGTATACAGTTTTCAAACTTAAGGAAATATACCCCTTTCAAATCAAACTATAAGGTATTTTAATGGGGTTTTATACTCTACTCTCAGTGGTGTATTTAAAAGCAGCTCGCCAATTACCTTCAGGATGTGAATCTCCGTAACTGTCAACTTGTAAAATATGACTAACCACTCCTTGTTTATCTCCCCACTGAATCTGCAAACCACCTAAAGAATCTATTCTTGTACCTAATGGAAGTTTCTCGCCAGGCTCAAGCAACCTCTCTCCCTGAAGACTACCACTCACTCTCAAGGGAATTAAAGTTGACAGATTTTCAACAAAAAAATTTCCTTTTATTAAACCAGGCGAATCTTTTCCAAACATTAATTGTAGCCTTGAGGAACTCATTTTTACCGTATCCTTAAGTTTAATTGCTAACGTATCTTTTAGAATTTCTCTATCAAGATGTACGTTTGGAGATACAGGATTTCTACCAATAACCGCAGAGGAGTGACCAAATCTTGGCCCAACGACAAATTTCGCCCCGGAAACTATTTCGGAAACTGATTTAAACCTGCTAGGTGGTTTTTCTTCTTTCTTTAGTTCCATGTGGTCGTGACAGGATTCGAACCTGTGACCTCTCCGATGTGAACGGAACGCTCTAACCAACTGAGCTACACGACCAAGTTTAATCTCTTAATCCTAAATTCTATCACTTTTTAAATTTTTTTTACAGATTGACATTATTACAAACCTTTCGCTAAAGTTAAATGTAATGATTCATATCATTACGCGATTATGAATCAGAATATTCCTTTTGCTTTATCTTACGACGACGTTTTGCTCGTCCCCCAGTTTTCCAAAATTAACAGTCGCAGTGACGTTGATTTAGCCGTCCAGCTTAGTCCACGCATAAAACTTTCTCTACCTCTAACTACGGCGCCGATGTCTGATCTTACGGGCGTTGAAATGGCAATTGCCATAGGGAAACTTGGTGGATTAGGATTTCTTCATCGGTTTACCTCAATAGAAAAACAAGCCGATATGGTCGAAGAAGTTAAAAAGAAAAAAGTCCAAGTCGGTGCTGCTGTAGGCTGTAGAGAAGGATATCTTGAACGCGCTGAAGCTCTCGTCAAGGCAGGTACTGACATTTTGCTTTTAGATGTTACCCATGGACATATGCAAAAAGCTATCAACGTAACAAGTAAACTGAAAAACATGTTTGGAAAACATGTTGATATCATGTCGGGTCTGGTAGCTACTGGAGAGGGGGCAAAAAACTTATTTAAAGCAGGTGCGGACTGTGTCCATGTGGGCATAGGGGGCGGATCCATATGTACAACCAGAATAGCTGCTGGTATAGGTGTTCCAAATATTACTACTATTCTAGATGCTGCCAAAGTTGCAAGAAGACTCAAAAAAACAATTGTTGCTGACGGAGGAATAAAAAACTCTGGAGACATCGTAAAATCCCTTGCGGCTGGTAGTTCAGCAGTTAGAGCTGGGAATATATTTGCTGGGACAAACGAGGCTCCTGGTAAAATAATTAAAAAAGCAGGAAAAACATACAAGTCATATAACGCCTCCACTTCGTTAGCTGAGAAGAAAAATCATGTAAAAACCATCAAAAATACAGGTAAAACTTACCTTTATCATATAGAAGGGGTAAAAAGTATAGTCCCCTATAAAGGCCCCGTTTCTAAAATTATCAAGTTAATTGACGCCAATCTTAGAGCAGGCTTCAGTTATTGTGGTGCAAAAAATATAAAAGAGTTGTGGAAAAATGCCCATTTTATTCGTATAAGTCAGTTAGGAGTTAAAGAAAGCGGTACCCATGATGTTTTAGTTGAAAAAGAAAAGATTTAATTTTTCAACCATTGTCCTCTTGTAAATATCAAGTTTTAATACATATAATTAATAGTATGTTGAGGCGTCTTGGCGCATTTTTTTTGGATATAATTCAGATTGTCGTATTTGCCGTTGCTATCTTCCTCTTTGTCTATTTGTTAATTTTGCAACCTCATAAAATCAAAGGCGATTCCATGCAGCCCAATTTCCCAGACGCTGAATATTTACTGACTGATAAAGTAACTTATCGCTTCGGTGAGCCCAAAAGAGGAGATGTGGTAGTTTTTGAAGCCCCAACTAACAACGGCGATGAATTTATTAAAAGAATAGTGGGCTTACCGGGAGACAAGATTTCGGTTAAAAACGGTAAACTATATCTAAATGGAAAGGCCTTAGAAGAACCTTATCTATCAAATGATGTTTATACCTCTGGTGCTGGTTTCTTAAGTGAGGGAAAAGAAATAGTTGTTCCAATCGAACAATATTTTGTTTTGGGAGACAATAGGCCCCGCTCTTCTGATTCAAGAACTTTTGGCTTTATTACCAAAGAAAAAATAACCGGCCGTGCATGGCTTGTCTATTGGCCTCCAAAAAGTGCCGGAGTTATTCCTGAAGTAAATTACAGTCTTTGAGATTTACTTCGTCAAAGCTTTGTAGATCTTTTGTAGTCTTTCCTCCGTACTTTCGGGGTTACCTTTAAAAACAAAGGTTATTTTGGTTTCGCGTCTTGAACGAACAAGTTTAACTTGTGTTTTTCTATCAGTTTCTTTATCTTCTTTAGCAAATGCTTTCTGCATTTTCTCCTGCATTTTGTCTATCTCCTCTGACACAATTCTTAACTGATCAATTCTTTCTCCTCTTTTTGGCTTCTGGCCTGATTTAGCCTTCATTCGGCGAGCAAGCTCCTCTGCGCGTCTTACCGAACCGGACTCTCGAAGGATTATCTTGTATGCCTCAACCATTAAGCTATTGTCATCAATTGCCGCTAAGGCTCTTCCATGACCCTCACTTATTAATTTTGATAAAAGACCGTCCTTCAATGCATCAGGTAATGTCAGAAGTCTTAAGGAGTTTGAAACATAAGCAACTGATTTCCCTATCCTTACTGCAATTTCAGATGTTGTAAGGCCAAATTCCTTTTGAAGTCTCTCAAAACCGCTTGCCCGCTCTAAAGGATTAAGATCAACTCTTTGAACGTTTTCTACAAGGGCCATTTCGAGCATTCCTCGGGGAGTTGTCTCACGAATAATCGAAGGAACATGAGTTATCCCTGCTAGCTTTGCTGCTCGCCAACGCCTTTCACCGGCTATGATTTGGAATCCTGCCGGAGTTTTAGCAATAATTAAAGGCTCAAGTATCCCGTGTTCTTTTATTGAGTCAATTAAATCAACCAAGCTTTCTGGTGTAATCGCACCCCGGGGCTGGAGCGGATTTCCCTGCAATTGCCCTACTTCGATTTGAACTACTTCTTCTGCCATTTTATTAGACTATTGAAAGTTGCTTTTTACCAAGCTTCTGACCAAATTCCACAACACCATCTTTCAATGCAAAAAGTGTGTGGCCTCTCCCTACGCCAACACCTGAACCCGCATGGAGTTTGGTACCTCTCTGTCGTACAAGAACCATACCAGTTGCAACCGTCTGGCCATGGGCAACTTTTACTCCAAGTCTTTTTCCTTTCGGTCTTTTGTGTTGTTTTAGTTTCCCCGCTTGCTTCTTTTTTGCCATTCTAGTACCTTTCGAAAAGTCTAATCCATATTTTCACAGCTGTCAAGAGACCAGTAAGATATAAATTGATATATTTAATATCTGTTAGAGGAATTTATGTTGATATTTTCTCTATGAGGAGACGACTGTAAACCGGGCGGAAACCTATTTTTCTTCTATACCTTGATTTTGCCTTAAAAGTCTGAACATAAAGCTTTTTACCTTTTTCCTCTTTTTCAAGAATTTTTATTTTTACTTTTGCATCTTTAACCTCAGGCTTGCCAATCTTGACTTTTTTATCATCAACTACCAATAAAACCTGTGCTTCTGGTTTATCATTGCCTAATTTACCCACAAGTATCTCGTCTCCTTCGGAAACTTTGTACTGCTGTCCTTTTATTTTAATAATTGCGTATTTCATTTTAGTAACCTAAGTATTTTAACGGCAGCAAGAAACAAACTCAAGTTGCATTGGGTTTCTGACTCCCTAATGCCAACCCCAAACCAATCATTGTTGCCAAAAGCGATGAGCCACCAGCGGAAACCAAAGGCAAGGGAATACCTGTTATAGGCAAAAGGCCCAGATTCATGCCAATATGTATCACGCTTTCTATAAAAAGTGCCAGGAATAAACCGGCTACGAATGCTCTTGCAGGAAAACTTCTTGCTGTTTCAATTATTTTAATCAGTCTCCAAAAGATAAGAAATAAGCCCAAAATAATAATTACCGCCCCAACAAATCCTAACTCTTCGGAAACCGATGCAAAAATAAAATCTGTATGTCTTTCAGGAAGGAATGCCAGTTGGGTCTGAACACCTTTTCCTAAACCTCGTCCAAAAAGCATTCCGGAGCCAACCGAAACCATAGACTGGATGCTATTATAACCTGCACCGAGAGGATCTTCTCCCGGATTGAGAAAAGAAAGAAGTCTTAAACGTTGATATGGAGCAAGTATGTTCCAGGCTAGAGGTAGTGCGACTAAAATAATAACAAAGCCGATGACAAGGTACTTTTTATCTAAACCAGAGGCCAAAAGCACGCCGAAAAAACCAAGTGCTGTCAATATCGTTACACCTAGTGAGGGTTGGACTAATATCAAAAGTAGCGGCAAAAACAATAAAAGAAGGGCTTTTGCAAGCCTTTTTATATCAAGCACTTCTTTCGTAAGGTAATTTGCAAAAAATACAAGCAAGAATGGCCTTACAATTTCTGCCGGCTGAATGCTTAAAGGTCCCAAGGGAATCCACCTCACTGTTCCTCTTGTAACTTGGCCTATCAATAAAGGTAAAACTAAAAAAACAATGCTTAATACATATAAGTGCTTGGAAAAAAGCGAAACAACCTCAAAATCTAGCTTAGAGAACAAGAAAAAAACAAAAAGACTAATTCCTATATAAAGATAATAGAGAGGGAAAAGAAAAGAGGCTATAGAGCGCAAAACCACTACACTCAATAGAAGGAGCAAGGCTATGCTCATAAGAAGAATGTTTTCCGAACTTACTGGTTTTGAAATTTTAGGCATTTAAGAAGCCTTGGTTATTTTGAATTGACCCTTTTTCAAACTTATTGCTAAAGTTTTTCTCTTCACTTTCTGGACAATATTCTTACTCTCAGGTATCCAGGGATTAATAACTTTAACTTTCTGTATAAGATTCATACCCAATTTCTTTCTTTCTCCTTGAACTTTTCGGATAAGTTCCCTTGCTTTGGATTCTTCTTCAAGGGCAGGAGTTATTCGAATGTCAAGTTTAACAGAAACTTCTTTGGCCTTTATCCACTTAATCTCTTTTAGGTTTAACTCCTCTTCTGCCAAATTCAAAAGTTCTTTAGATAGCTTTTTGTCTGGACTCATTACTTCGATAGATTGAAGTGGTTGTCTAACTGGGATTTTCGCCAACTTTCTCTCAGCATGTGCTTTCTCAACCAACAATCTTGCATTTTGCATATCGGAAATCAGCTTTTTATCTACATCCCCCTCTGTCCCTGGCCAATCTGCTAAATGTACTGACTCTTCTTTTGTTAAATTTGTATAAATCATATCTGAAAGGAAAGGTATTAGTGGTACTAGCACTTTAGTCAATGAAACCAATACAAAATATAGTGTTTCGTAAAAGATTTTTTTGTCTTTCTCTGATTCAGCCGCTGGACCAACTCTCTCCCTGGAACGTCTGATATACCAGTTTGATAAATCATCCACAAACTCCTCAATCAAACCACTGGCATTGTAGGCATCATATTTTTCAAGATATTCAGTTACGTTTTTAATAGTTTCATTGAGTCTGGAAAGAATCCACCTATCTAGAATCGAAAGTTTGTGGTCAGTGTTCGGTGATTGACGATCAGTAGGCTTCCAGCTATCAAGATTGGCATAGGTCACGAAAAAGTTATATATATTCCAAAGTTTTAGATGAAACCTTCTTCTTGTTTCGTCAGCTACTTTATATCCGAAAAGAAGATTGTCTGCCGGATTCT
>JBAUDN010000075.1:0-2390 GCA_049678105.1 Microgenomates group bacterium | reverse complement strand
CTTTAGCTCTTATATACTTTGATATATCTTTCAGCTCTGGAAACATCCAGCTCGTTTCATTAAGGTTTCGGGTAAAGGCTTTGACAAAACCTTTGTTTTTGACACCTCTTTTAAAATGAATAGAAATCCTAAGACCATCAAGTTTTGGTTCAACCGCTACTTTCCTCATTTTCTTTATCATTTCAACAGGGCTTTTCAGCCTTTGTGCAAGCATGGGCAAAATAGGAACTCCCAATACGGGCGAGGTATCCTTGGATGCTTTGTCTATACCTAATTTTTTAACTTTTTTAGCAAGAGCTCCCACATCAGGAGTTGTTTGAAATGCTTTTTCAAGTTTTGTTTTCGCACTTTTATCACCATTTTTCATCCAGGACAATGCATCTAAAATCGTCTTGTCAGAAAATCCTAGCCTGAGTTTGCCAACAGGAATTCTGGCAACGAAACGGGCGCTTAGGGGATCAATATCTGAAAGAAGTCTTGCCATTTCCTTAACTTTCCTCTCCTGGCTCTTTTCTCCCTCATCTTGGGCAATTGCAAGAGCTCTTTCATACACATTACTCACAGATAGCCCTTTTCCTTTTCCCTTGTCCAAGCTCTCTGCCACATCTCCAAGGTCTCCTTTTTGTTTATAAAGTTCTTTTACTTCCTTGATATCTTTATCATAAGCTTGGGAAATAACCCGCAACATCATTCTCTCGGCAATATTAAAAACTATATTTTTGTAACTTGGAGCAAGCCTCCCTAAAACAAGATATACAATCTTGTCAATCTCGTTTGGATCCGCTTCTTTGAAAACAGAAGCTAAAATTTTTGTAATTTCAATCCTTGAAGATGTTTTTTCCAGTTTTTCAAGATATTTGGAAAGTTCACTAAATTTCATGGCCTCTAATTATACCCGCTGATTCAGGTAAGTGGAAAAGAAAAAGAAAGCAAAAATCACGACACCAACAAACATAAATCCGAAAACAATACTTATCACGCCTGTCCATTCCTCATGAATGACTTTATTTAAACCTTCGCCAATCAAAGTCAAGCCAAAAAGGCTTGGCAGAACCAAAATCATATACAAAAACTGTGGGTCAGATGGTGACATTATCTGTTACCTATTACCCATTAAATATCTGGTTGCTTTTGTTCGACCTTCTTTTTTGATTATGTCCTTGTCCATTAGATCTCTTAGATCCCTCAAAACAGTATCCTCTGAGACCATAGGTAAAACTTTCCTCAAATCCTGCATTATTGCTGAACCTTGATCAGAAAGATATTCAACCAATCTCATTTGACGCTCTGAAAGGGCAACTTGCTTGCCCATTCTTACCTTCAACCTTGTGTCAATGGAAAGTTTCCTCACTTTTTCTTTTATTTTAACTAGCTCAGCTCCCACAACTTCAGTAAAATACTCAAGCCAGGGTGTCAAATCTCTCTGGCCTATGTTTGAAGATTGACTATCAACCCACGAGAAAGCTTGGTAATAGGAAGCAGGGTCTTGATCAAAATGTTCCTCCAGTGCGAAAAAGCGTTTAATATCGTAGTTTTCGCGAAGCAGGATTAAGGAAGCAAAAGCGCGAGCGGTTCTCCCATTACCTTCAACAAAAGGGTGAACAGCAACTAATACATAGTGAGTAATCCCTGCCTTAATTATTGGGTGAATTTCCTTAACCTTACTTGAGTTGAGCCATTCAAAAAAGTCCTCTAGAAGATAGGGTACTTCTACAAAGGGGGGTGGTTGGAAAATAATCTTTCCCGTACCCTCTTCCTTTATCACAACCTGTGTCGTTCTAAAAACTCCGACTTTTTCTTCCGCAACTATCTTTTGCACTGTCTCTCGATGAATATCTTTAAACATATCAGTACTATATCCTCCCCTCTTGCTACTCAATTCGTCCAAAAGAGTCATTGCATTTCTGTAATTTATAACTTCTTGGATATCCCTTGCCCTTGCTACAACATCCTCTCCTTCTAATACCTTCTTTGTCTGAGTGAGGCTCAAGTCATTACCTTCAATGTGGGTACCATGATAGACGCTCCTTATAATTGCATCTGTCTGGAACTGTTTTTCAAAAGAAGGAACAAGAGGCGCATTTTCAATTACCTCTTTTGCTGCTTCAATAGAACCTATGTTTTTCAGGATTTTATTGGAGATGGTGAATTTCGGATTATACACCTACTATTATTTTACGCAAAGTCTGCGGAAAAAACAAGCCTATCTTATTAGCTTGTAAAGCGTTTCTGGAATTTTGTCTGCTAAATCATCTGCATTGTAGTAAATTCCGACTTTTTTACCGCGAAGCGGCAAGCTTGGTTTATATAATTCATCAGCTGCCGTCTTTGTAATATAGGAGGCTGAACAAGCTGCTAAAAAGGGATTATTTTTAGCCAAAAGAGCAACG
>JBAUDN010000074.1:0-4160 GCA_049678105.1 Microgenomates group bacterium | reverse complement strand
CAAAAATATTATCTCTCCTGGCAACAAATCGCTCCCACCAAAGATTTTTGATATTTCTTAGAAGTTCTACCCCTAAAGGTCCGTAATCATAAGTATTGGCAAGTCCGCCATAAATTTCAGAGCCTGGATAAACAAACCCTCGCCTTTTGGCAAGGGAAACTATTTTCTCCATCTTGTCCATGTTCAGTTAATTATAGTCAGGATAAAAGTTTTTTGCCAACCCGAACAGAGTTAATATTGAGCTCTAGAACTTCTTCCAGGACTATATCGTGATTATCCAAAACTTTTCCTTTTGGCCAGAATCCAAGCAAAACTAAAATATTGTAGACAAAATCCTTCCTTAGTTTTCTTAAAGCTTTTGTTGTCTTTATTTTCTTTAAAGTCTTTAAAAGAAGATTAAAGAGTTCTTCGTTTTTTTCTTCTTCTTTTGTTATTCGGCCGACAACTTCAACCAAATAGTAAGCAACTGACACTCTTTTAAGATCATTTCTAATCTGAGGAAATGAATTAATAATCTCCGTTTCCGTCATTATGTCCAAATTCCTTCCCCTTGCTGCCGAAAAACGAAAATGGTTAAAAATTTCTAGAGAGCCACGTTTTCTACTTTCAAGTTTTCTTACACCTTTTGCTAAAAGATGTAATTTCCCGTAGTTCCTGCTGTAAACGACTATTATTCTGTCTGCTTCAGAGTAGTTTTTTCTTGCAAGAACAATTGCTTCAGAGGAATACCTTTTAGGTCTCATCCAGAATATTGTAACACTGAAGGATTATTAAATGCTGAATTTAAATTCTTTGTCTGTCCTAAGGAAAAGCTCTTCCTCTTGCTTACCTACTGTTATGGTATAAAGCGGAGCATCTGTTCCAGGCTGTTTTTGAACAAAAAGATTGTAATCATCTTTAACTTTAATGGGTAGTTTATATTTAACGACCACTTTTGCCAGACCCTCGGGCCTTAGTTCAAAGAATCCGGCAAAAACAGTTTTATCAAACTCCTCATATGGTTCAGCTTTCTCTTCTACGCCGGTAAAATCAATCAACTCACTTCCCTTTGGAACGTAAATCCTCACCCAGTTAGGCAAAACAGAATTGAGCCAGCCGTCATATTTCTCGGGATTTTTGTAAGTAATGGTAATTTCCTTTTCAACGCTTCCGTCTTTGGCAATGGATACATCCTGAACAACCTCTTGTTGGACATAAAGGTTTGATTTTCTTCCGCCTAAGTTAGCGTCGTTTATATGCAAGTAATCACCATTGTAGCTGTCAATTCTCCCCGCTATCCCAAAGGATTCAACACCTACCTGTGCCTTTGCATCAAATAGATAGAAAAGAACATGTTTTTCCATCAGGGATTTAAAAGCGGCTTCGAAAAGTCCGGGCAATTTATTCTTTTCCTGGCCCAAAGCGTTTGCCAAAATTGAATTCATCAAAGGCCCGATTATTTTCTTTCTATTCTCATAATTTGGTGGTGCAAAAATGATTTTGTCAGGCTCATCTTGACTCCAGACAACCGGGCCCTCAACATCTGCAAAGCTTTCTAGCTCATAAACAACCTGGGGACAGTTACATTCCGGAAGAATCTCTGTACTAAAGTTGCCAAATCCAGAAACTCCAATCGGACCTATTGCATCCAAAAGATTAACCACGACCTGAGTATCCACGGCTATAATGCCATCAATTTCATCAATTCCAACTTTTTCTATTTCTTCTGTAAAAAGCTTCATGCTCTCGTAGAAATCAGGGCTCCAGTTCATATCCCTAAGTCGTAATTTGCTAGATAAAACGTAAGGACCTTTAAGATACTCAACAATCGGGTCTGGAGCCTCAACAGAAGGCCTGTAGCGCCCATCAAGGTTGTATATATCATTTGAGGATACAGGTTCAAATTTGCCGTTTTCCACCTTGGCAATTGAATAGGCCGTCAGAAAGCCTCCAGTAGGTCTTAATTCCTTGTCATTCTGGAAAAGGATCAGATATGTCCTTGGTTCCTCTACTCCCAAAAGATAGGGGGCTGCCTCAAGAAGAGGTTTCCCGTTCTTAACCAATTCCGCCCCTTGATCAACCAATTCAATTACTCTACTTACCTTTTCGCGAACTATAATGCCGGCAAATTTAATCGGATATCTTTTGGGATTTATCTTGTCAATTTCTTCCTTGGCTGCGTTTACTTTATTTGAAAGTTCATCCATTTTAGGAATAATGTCAGGAATTGTTTTAATGACAAACTCAACCCTATCTTGAGCAGTTTCTTGACCATCTGCAGCTTGATCTGTAACCTCTGAGCCTGTAAAACCAATTATATCGGCGTAGGGCTCAATTGCCGCAATCAATATCTCTGCCGACTCCAAGCCATAACCTGCCGCATTTAATGCATAACCTGCGTCTTTTGTGTAGCCACCAAAGAAGGGAATGTATTTTGTCCAGGAAAGAAGCTTAAAACTTTTTTGTAAATTTGAGAGTGCTTCTTTAGATTCAACAACCTCTGTCTTTATGGCAGGCAAATCTTGAGCTTCCCCTGCGGCAAGAATGTCTTGGGTGGAAGTATAAAAGATTTTTCCTTTCCTATAAACGTTGATTGAGGGGATAAGGATTAAAAGGAGTAGCACTAAGAAAAATACACCTATTGATGCCAATATCTTGGTATGCTTTTTCTTAAATTTTATTCTCAGCATCCTTTTTAGTTTAGAAGAAGGAACTTCATCCACACTTGTTTTTTCCAACTTAGGAATAAGCACGGAATCTGCCTGCTCATTAGCTGGGGTGTCTGCCTTAAATGACTCAGGCTCCTCTGTGTCAGTCGTCTTTGGCTTAATCTGAGGAATATCATCAATTGGCATATTATTCATAATACTTTAAATAAAGTTTTTTTGGAAATAGTCGATTAAGAATTTACTAAACGGCTCCTTTACCGGAAATCATGGCCCAGGGAGACTTGGCAATGATTAAAATATCAAACCAGATGGATTTTTTCCTTGCATAAAAAGCATCCATTTCTATTCTTTTATCAAAATTAACCTCACTTCTTCCCGTCACCTGCCAATACCCGGTAATTCCTGGCTTTACTGATAAAACCTCCTTAACCAGCTTTTTTGTCTGCGGATATTTTCTTGTTTGCTCTTCAAGCTCATCTGGATAATATGCGCGCGGACCGACTACGCTCATTTCTCCCTTTAATACATTTATAAACTGCGGAATCTCATCTATTGAGTACTTTCTTATAATTCCTCCGATTGCTGTAATTCTTGGATCCTTTTTAAGTTTATAACTTGATTTTTTATAATCCTGATACAACTTCTTGAACTTAGGATCCGTTCTTAGCAATTGGTGAGCATTTACTATCATTGACCTAAACTTATAAAGACGAAAAAAAACTCCATCTTTCCCAACCCTGTTTGGAGTATCGGCCAGAATGGGACCCGGAGATGTCAGTCTGATTAAAACTGTGGTAATCAATATTACGGGGGAAAAAATAATTAGAAGAAATATCGCTCCAATTAAGTCTATTGTTCGTTTTGCAAATCTGTACCACATACAGGGCAGGATTATACTACAAAAAGCCGGTCTTTTTCTCTTCCTTAAGCTTATTTACAATCTTTTTGACCTTCTGAGCTTGAGACTTGGGTGCAACCAAAACAGCATCACCAACAGCGACCACTATCATATCTGTTAATCCTACTGTACCAACCATCCGTTTTCCTTCAGATAAAATCATTGATTCTGTCGTATCTATCCCTATCCAATCTCCCCCTTCTTCTAATATTGCATAGTTACCCGCTTTATCTTTTTTCCCAATTTTCCACAAAACCGAGAAATCTCCTAAATCGTACCAATCAAATTTACCCTTAACTATGAGGAAATTTTTTGCTTTTTCTGCCAAGGCAACATCAATTGACATATCCGGCGCATTTTTATATTCCTTTATAATTTTTGCTTTAGCTCCGGTTTTACCCAAAGCATTAGCTATTGCCTCCAATCTTTTATAAGTACTGGGTGAGTGTTTCTTAATTCCCTTCATAAAAGCATCTGCCTTCCAAACTAAAAGTCCTACATGCCATAAATAAGAGCCTGAAGCAACCATCCTTTTGGCATCAGCGAGTTTTGGCTTTTCCGTAAATCTATCAACCTTAAAGACTTCAACAGAGTCTATGATATCGTGAACCCGC
>JBAUDN010000073.1:0-3221 GCA_049678105.1 Microgenomates group bacterium | reverse complement strand
GTTGATATTACAGATAAGATAAACAATTTGCTTAAAAAACAAACAAATAAAAACGGTCTTTGCTATTTGTTTGTAAAACATACCACTTGCGCCCTAACTACTGCCGATCTTGACCCCGGAACTGACTTAGACATGCTCGATGCCTTTGAAGATATGATTCCAAAACTAAAATATCGCCATCCTCATGATCCAAGTCATGTAGGCGAGCATATAATGTCTTCTTTAATTGATCCCTCCGTAACCTTACCCTTTAAAGATAAAGAGCTTGTTTTGGGAACTTGGCAAAGAGTTGTTTTAGTAGAACTTTCCGGACCAAGAGAACGGGAAATAATAATAAAGATTTTTCAAGATGAAAAAACACCTTGACATTTATTGCTTTGTACAAATAAAATACCAATTCTTGCACCTTAATTATATGCCCTAGTAGCTCAAAGGTGGAGCGTTTCGTTGACAAATAAACATAACGAGAAGGTCAGAGGTTCGAATCCTCTCTGGGGCGTCTTTCGTCAGGTATCGGAGCCAACAGAAAGCGTTGGTAAATCCAACCGTTACTTGGCGGAACCGCCGGGGCAGGTACTGCCGCTATATCGCGCCTGTTCCTGGTGGAAAAAATAAAAGCCAGGGGCGTTAAGCGTTCCTCTTTAGCCCCTAGAGAGACACTCTTCTCGCTCCTGGCCCACAAACTATCAGGCGGGTTGAGTACTAACAAGTTCTCTTCTTTTTTCGAGAACCCCTGTTATACTCCCCGCCTGCCTCATTTTAGAAAGCTTCTTGAAGAAAAGTATTCGTAGTATAATGAAATAGATGCTTATCTTAGGTATAGATCCAGGAACGGCCACTACGGGCTATGGCCTAATCGAAGTTAAAGATGGCATCTGTGAAGTGTTGGATTTTGGGCTTATTGAAACAGATAAAAACGGTTCTCCCGGAGAAAGATTTGAAAAGATTTATTTTCAGATGATGCGTCTTCTTAGAAAGTTTAAACCAGATGTTATGGCCATAGAGAAGATTTTTTTTGCCAGAAATGCAAAAACAGCAATAAGTGTCGGACAAGCTCAGGGTGTAATACTACTCTCTGCTGCAAAGGTAAAAACTGAAGTCGCAGAGTATGCGCCCGGACAAATAAAAAAGACAGTAACAGGAGACGGCAAGGCTGATAAAAAGCAAGTCCAAAGATCACTAAGAAAGGTCTTGGGGGCAAAAGTGAGAAGCAGAAAGAAGAAAAAAACCCATTTTGATAACGAGGCTGATGCTTTGGCTGTTGCTTTATGTCATGCATATCATGAAAGTAAGGTGTAATATTAATGTGAGGGGGTGATACAATTGGCAGATTTTAAAATAGGGAAAGTTACACATTTTTACGACAAAATTGGAGTTGCTGTAGTTGAGCTCGATGGTGGTTTATCTGTCGGAGATAAAATTAGATTTGCTCGGGGCGGAGAAGACATATTTGAGCAGGAAGTAAAATCAATGCAGATAGAACATGAGAAAATAGATTCTGCAAAGAAAGGGGATGTGATAGGATTAAGGGTTGAGCAGGAGGTTAAGGAGGGTGCAGAAGTTTACAAATTATAAAATTAAAAAAAACAGAGTAGACTGGCAGCCTGCTCCGGACATTGATAAAAGAATAAAAAAATTAGTTAAAGTTTTGGGTCTTTCTTGGATTAGGGAGAAGAGTATTTACAGCTTCAGGTCAAAAAACTCAAAGACCCGTGCTTGTGCCAGAATTTGGGGGCTTTCAAGAATTTGGCAAAAGGCCCTTAAGAAAAATCCTTCATACATTATTGAGGTAATATCTGAAAAATTTGATAAACTTTCCCAGACCGAACAAGATAAAGTCTTGCTCCACGAGATTTCCCATATCCCCAAAAATTTTTCCGGAAGTTTGGTTCCCCATTACAGAAAAGGGAAGCGAAAATTTAGCAATAAAGTAAATGGTTTAATTAGTAAGTATATGAAGAATAAAAGGAAAGCTTAAATGAAAGTGATACTTTTACACGGCAATCACACTTTGGACAGCTATAAAAGGTTGCAAAAATTCATAACTGTTGCTAAAAAGCGCGGGTGGCAAATTGCTAGAATCACAGATAATAATAAATTAACTCTTCCCGAGAAACTTACGGGAAAAAGTCTTTTTGGAGGCGAAGAGCTTTTTGTAATTGAATCATTAAGAAAACTCAAAAATCGGGAGTTGGTATGGTTGAAAAAAAATGCTAAAAGATTAAAAGGGAATTTGATTATCTGTTACAAAGGAACCATTCCAAATAGTTTACTAAAGCTATTACCTCGTCCCAATAAAATAGAAGAATTTAAACTTCCAAAGTTAATTTTTAAATTCTTGGAATCTTTTTATCCGGGTAACGCTAAAAATTGTTTGAAATTATTACATGAAGTGGTTAAAACTGAACCTCCAGAATTTGTTTTCAGTCTACTTGGGAAACAATTAAGAGATACCTGTTGGGCAATAGTTGATAAAGATAGCTTGCCTTATCCGGATTGGCGCACTTCCAAATTAATAAAACAGGCAAAACGTTTTCCTGAAAGCAAGTTAAAAAAGATCATTGGAGGGTTAGCAAAGGCTGACATTAAAGCAAAAACGTCAAAGGCAAATATCATTGACTCTCTTGATTTTATAATCGCAAGCGAATTAGAATGATTTAATCTATGGCCAAGAAAAGCCTGTTCGGAACAAGCGGAATAAGAGGACCAGCAGATACGCTTTTTACAGAACAATTCTGTTTTGATATAGGAAAGACTTTCGTAAAATTTCTTCAAAAATATTATCAACTTGGTCCAATAGCTGTTGGTATTGACCCTAGGTCCTCAAGCCCTAGAATCAGAAAACAACTTCTTAAAGGCTTGGCTACTGCAGGAGTTGAACTTTTTGATGAGGATGTAATTCCGGTTCCTGCGATGAATTGGTTGATAAAAACAACTCCTGTTCTTGCTGGAATCGTAGTTACAGGTAGCCATATTGCCCCAGAATTGAACGGTCTCAAATTCTATGCCCATGATGAGGAGGTTTCTGTCGAAGACCAGAGAAATATTGGAAAGCTGTATTTGGAGTTAAAAGAAAAAGAAAAGCCGCCAAGTATTGAGCCTAAAGCAAGGAAAGAAAAACGTGCCCAAAAGCTTTATACAAAAATGCTCTCAGAAATGATAAAGAAACCCTTACCTAAGTGGAAAGTGGCATTAGATTGTGCCAACGGCTCACAGTCTGT
>JBAUDN010000072.1:0-4397 GCA_049678105.1 Microgenomates group bacterium | reverse complement strand
GGATAACATAACATCATGTTTTTCATCTGGTTTTAATTTGGGAAAGTTGTTAAACAAACTATAAATATCGGTTGTAAATTTAAAATTATCTGCATTATTAATAGTGTTTGGATTTGGAAGTAGCGTTTTATCAAAATCAGTTAAAAGCACTCTCCATTTGCGTTTCTTATCTATCTTCATAAATGTTTCCCATCTGTCCATTTTCTTCCCACTCGCCAACTCCGTTGCTTTAATTACATTAGAGTTCAGCTCAGTAGTTATCTTTCTATGAAGTGCTATGTTGAACAAATCAAGTTTGGTGAAAAGATTTGGAAGTTCATCTATCAATTCCTTTTCTGCGTATCTATAAAAGAGTTCATTAAAAACATTTATGTTGTATCGAGAATAAATACTTCCTGCTTTTTGAAGCTTTTTTAACACAACGCAATTATATATACACTTTTTAGAAGTAACAAAAGGAAATCTAGCCTGCGAGAGCTCTTTTGATTGCCTCGCGAATATTACGACCTCTATACCAACGTTTGTAGAACACCAGAGTAGGACTACTTCTGGAGCGAGTTAAATAATATGAATTTATCCGCCCACCTTTTTGAATGAAGTCTTTAACCTCTTCGTCTAATTCTTTGTTATCCATTAAGTCATTATAGCAGACCAGTAAAACTGAGCTGAGCAGGGCGGTCTAGACCCTAATTATCCCATATATCTTTTGTTTTTAGAATTCCTAAAGCGGGAAAGACTTCATAAAAAGCTATTCTTCTTTCTTTACCTTCTCGAGAGTTTCAAGAACCTCTTTTCTAAACTCGGAAGATTCCATCATCCTTTCGACAACAAATGTCCAGAAATTTAGTCTCTGTTGTCGAGGTATTTCTTGAAGAGTTAAAGGGTTCCTGACAACCTCAAGTATTATTTCATTACTAAATCTTTCTTTTTTAACTTTTTTACCAGAGAATAAAGGTTCAAGTTTTTCAAAGTCTATTTTTTTTTCTTTTGCCATATTAACTTTCTAAATAGCTTCTAAACTCAGAAACGGCTTTCTTATTCGGATAACCTGTCATTCTATTTTCATAAAATCCAAAAGAAGCGTGGTGATTTAATGGTGGCACATTTACCCTTATGAACCCCCCAAGGTTATTAACAAGGTTATCCGATACGCTACCTGGAATACCCCTTTTCTCAACAAAGAAAGGACTGCTCATTGTTCCTCTATCATCAATAATTTGCGGTCTTTTTGCCGTTACATCAACTGCAAAGACATTACCCTCAGGGTTTTTTACCAAAAGGTCTATTTCGTAGTTAACGTCCAACTCCGGATGTGGTAGTTTTACCTCCCAGCCAATATCATTAAATAAAAGAGCAGTTGTTACCATTCCCTGCACACCTTGCCAATAACCGGACTCCGTATATATACCATCCTCTTTTATTCTTCCTCTTTCGGGGTCAAAATATTCTTCAAATATTTCGGTTACCAATCCAAAAGATCTCATAAGGGCCCTGTTTGGTTTGCCGTCTACCTCAAGATTCGCAAGTACTGTCTTTACAATTTCTTGCTGAGTAACAACGCTATTAATGAGTGCGTTTTTTGGAGTGTGTTCTCTACCTACTTTTTTCTCATAGACCGCTTTTGTTGTACCAAGTACAAGCGAAAGTATCGAAAAAACCTCGAATTCATCGTCTGTTAACTTTTCTCCGTATACATTTTCCCAGATAAAAACTCTATCAAGAAGTTCGTTTAAGCTAAGAACTCCCCTTCTGTCAAGATCTTTTTTTAGATCTATCCTAAGATTTAATACTGCAGTTTCTAAATTTCTTTCTGGAGCAATTTTAATAACCGGAGTTTCCATCATTTCTACTACTTGGTCTACCATCAAACCATTTTATTATGTCAGATAAGCAGACCACAAGTTTATTCATGACCTAAATGGATTGTTGACTAAAACTAAAGACAATGGTTATTTTAGATTATTGCCTTTTCTTTATTTGACCTTTTAATAGCTTCCAGCATTTCGGGGAAGCTGGATCACTTGGGTGCCCAATTTGGCTGCCTGCATAATATTCCGACTACAGCTTCAGTGTCCAGATGCCTAGTAGTAAAAACTCACTTAGCCCAATTGTTTTTGTCTTTCTTTCGTAAATACTTTTATAAAGTTATTGAGTCTTTTGGGTACTAACTTTTCAAGGAATTTTCCATCTTTTCTAAAGTAAGACCCAACAATAAACCCATCAGCCAGAGGTAAATAATCTTTAATGTTTTTAGGATTCATACCCGAACCAATCAATACAGGTAGTTTTGTCACACTCTTAGCTTTAACAAGGTCATTCTTGTTGGGCTTTGTTCCTGTAAATTGACTTGTCACTATTACACCATCCACCAAAAAGAATTCTGCCTGCATAATCTCGTCTTTTATATCAAGGTCCGCGGTCAAAGAATGAGAACAATGCTTCTTTTTAACATCTGCGAAAACTTTAATATGTTCGACTTTTAGCCCTTTCCTTCTCCGCAGGATTTTTCCACCAGAACCGTTTACAATTCCACTTCCCCCAACATGAGCAAAAACAAAAGCCTCAGCTCTTATGTAATCAAGATCTGCCTTAGCAGCAATTTCCAATGAAGTTACATTAGCCGCTTCTAACATTTGAATGCCAATTGGTCCGTCAAATCTTTTTCTTACTTCTTTAGCAATTTTCGTCATTAGAGCAACTCCTTTCACATCCAAAGGTGGTTGAATATATGGAAGATCGTGATCGTTTTCCAAAAGGACACTATCCACACCCGCCTTCTTATATACCTCAAGATCTGATAATGCTTGGTCTATGACTTTTTGATTATCACCGTCGTATAAAGGAGATCCTGGTAAAGGCAAAACTGCTATCATTACCGCTAAAAACTTGGGAGGAAGGATTCTTGCTTGTTTCATAACTTATTACAACCAAATTATACCAGCTTGACAGGTGTGTCTGAACAGTAATTTGTTTTATTATAAGTTTAAATGGTTCGAGTCCCTTTTAACTAGTGAAATAAGACTGTGAACGGTAGCTTTAGTGTCCAGGTTGATTTTAGACCACATAAAACGAGCGTTTCTGGTAAGAACTATCAACAATGTGCCGGCTTTACGGCCTTTTTCCGGAAACCGAGGGTGTGGTACGAATGTTTGAGAGAAAAACTAGCGTTATTGAGGGAAAACAAGGGATTTTCTAGAGACATGGGTCACTAGGGTGCCCAATTTGGCTGCCCGTCTTATAATATCACCCAAGCTTCAACGTCCAGAGGCTTATTTCATAGTTTCTCTTGCTAGGCCTGATCTATTCATCACGACTTCCTGCTTCATTAACATTTATAGGCTTTCCTTCTAATTCCTCTCCATTTAATTTTTCAATAGCTTTTTTGGCTTCTTTATGGTTATTCAGCTCAACAAAGCCAAAGCCTTTTGAAGCACCAGTTTCCTTATCAGTTACAACGTGCACTTTTTTAACTTTACCTACCTGAGAAAAAAGTTCTATTAACTGTTTTTTACTTACTTTGGGATCTAAGTTCCCTACATAGAGTCTGTTCTTCATGTTTTTCACCCCCTCCTTTCAAATAAATTTTCAACAATATCTTCTTAAATTTCTCTTCCGAGAATAAATTATATTCTAAATATAGAATTTTATTCTAGGCTTCCACTCTGATCAGTTTCTCTAGATATGCGAAATAAGAGTCAAATAATTTTTGAGAGGAAAACTTCTTGTTAACCGTTTTTAGTCCATTTTTTATAAATTTTTCCCTCAAGTCGTTGTTGTTTATAATCTCTTCAATTTTCTGTGCCAATACACTTGCGTCATTGTCGCGAACCAAGAGTCCGTTATAGTCATTGGTAATTATTTCAGATACGGCACCCACCTTAGTCCCAATAACTGGTACCCCACAAGCCATTGCTTCAATATACACTTGTCCAAATGTTTCGTTTTCTGATGGTAAGACAAATACATCCGCCCCGTTGTAAACTAAGGGCATCTGTTCAAGGGCAAATGTCTTGCAAATAACTTTATCTTCCACATTGTGTAGTTTAATAAAACCTTTCAGTTTTTCTAATGCCTGTTCAAACTCTTTCTTTAGCCTTTTTGGAGGGGTGCCAATAGCAATAACCAACTTCAGGTTGTCATATCTGGGAGTTAATTTGGAAAAAGCCTCGATTGATTTGATAATTCCTTTTTCTTTAAGAATTTCTTTATAACCCAAAAGGATCCGCGAGGCACATAAAATAATTCTACTTTCTTTTGGGATATCGAGCCTTTCTCTTAGCCAGTTTATGCTCGATTTTCTCTCAAATTCCTTCGTATCAACTCCTAAGTAGTTGGTTGTTATCTTGTTAATACTTGCTCCTTTTTGGAAACAATCACCCGCTACGCTTTTGCTGACA
>JBAUDN010000071.1:0-1828 GCA_049678105.1 Microgenomates group bacterium | reverse complement strand
AGATGTGCCCGTCCATCCAAAAATGCATGATCTCCAATAACAGTATCCTCGCCCAACTTTATGTTTTTAGGTTGAAAAAAGTTAGCCCACATATAAATGGTCGTTCCTTTACCTATCTTTACACCTGCCAATCTGTAAAAAAACTTCCGAACAGTATGAATTGGTATGTGACCAACCCACCGCAAAAGCATCAATTGGAAATCTAGCCAGCAATTATAAAAACGATTTAAAATCTTGCCAAAAGCTTGGCTTAAAGTTAAAGGCCTTTCCATTCTGTCTTTAAAAATTTTCATTTATTTTCTCCTGCTTTTTCCAATACAGATATTGTCTTTCTGGCCGTATCTTCCCAAGAAAATTTCCCTGCCTGGGCCAGTCCTTTGTTAACTAACCTATTATATTCTATCTTGCCCATAGAAAGAACTTTAGTTATACCTCTGGTGATATCCTCTATATTATAAGGATCAACTAAAATTCCTGCCTCGCCAACCACCTCACGCAGAGCTTCTATATCAGAGGCAACAACAGGCACGCCACAAGCCATAGCATTCAAAACATCCATACCAAAACCCTCCCAAAAAGAAGGTAATGTTAAAGCTTTTGCACCAAAAATAAGTGCCACTTTATCCTCCTCAGGAATAAAATCCGTAAAAATTACCTTATCTTTTAGCCTCAAATCCTTAACTTTTTTAAAAATTGGATCAAAAAGCCAACCCTTTTTGCCGGCTATTACAAGTTGATAGTCAGAAAACTTCTTGACAACCCTCTTCCATACCTCCAGAAGCCCTTCTATGTTCTTGCTGGGCTTGAGAGTACTAATAAAAAGCACATAGTCGCCAACTATAGAGTACCTTTTTTGGACACGTCGCACATCATTTTTATCTACTTTGGCATTAAAACGTTTTCTATCATACCCATGATGCACGACTTGTATTTTCTCAGAGGTAGAGGGGTAATGTCGTACAATATCTTTTTTTGTACTAGTTGATACTGCAATGATAGCTTTTGATATAAAAAGTGAGATGGCAGTCCAGTATTTTAATTGCCAAAAGTCGTATTTTTTAAATTGTCCCGAAAATTTGAGGTATCCAAGGTCATGAATTGTACATACTTTCGGCATTGGTGTCCAAGGTGGAAGATAATGGCTCGGAGCAAACAAAACATCAGGTCTTTCCTTGGCAAAAAACAAATACGGCATCAACTTTGTAATAATCCAGAGGCCACCGCCGGGAAGTATCTTATATCTGAAGTTCCTGTTTTCTTTTGGTAGGTCATCTCTTGGAGAATTCTTAAGGTAAACTATAAGCCTATGTTTAATTTTGCCTTCATTTTGAAGCTTGTAAATAGAACAAAGTAGCTCAAAAGCATATTGGTTCACTCCTACTTTTTTTTCTATATTCGCTTCGTTCCCGTCAATTCCAATTAACATAAGTTGTTATCTTTTAGCCTCATTGTACACTTCTAGGGTCATCTTTGCGGTTTTTTCCCAAGAAAAATCTTCGACTCGCTTTAATCCTTTCTTAATCAGTCCTTTTCTCCGCCCCAGGGCTGCTCTAATACCCTCAGCAATCGAATCTGTATCATAAGGATCAACTAGCTCTGCTGCGCCACCTGCAACCTCGGGTAAACTGGAAATATTTGATGTAACAACTGGAGTTCTACAAGCAAAAGCCTCTAGGATAGGTAGGCCAAATCCTTCATAAAGGGATGGATAGACTAAAGCTTCCGCACCGCTATAAAATACTGGCAACTCATCTATAGAAACATGACCTACAAACCTTACTCCCCTTCTCTGCTCTATCTTTTCAAACAAATGACCAATAAAGACAAG
>JBAUDN010000070.1:0-9034 GCA_049678105.1 Microgenomates group bacterium | reverse complement strand
TGCCATGGAGCAGCTTTTCGCCTCTCTTTACTCGATTAAAAAAGGAGGTTGGAAACAAAAATTCTCAGTTCAACCAACTATTTCTTTTGAAATTGTTGCCAAAAAAGAGGATATAAGGTTTTATATTTGGACTCCCAAGAAACTTCAAGACTTAATTGAAAAACAAATTCATGGTGCATACTCAGATGCAGAGATTGTTGAGGTGCCCGAGTACAATATTTTCACGGAAGATGGCAAAGTTGCCTACAAATCACTCCAATTGCGCCGCAGCAATTTTTATTCAATTAAGATATTTAAAGAACTTCCGACCGACCCATTGGCAACACTTACTTCCGCCTTGGCAAAAATGGGTGAAGGAGAAGCGGCGGCAATACAAATTCTAGTTTCACCTACTACCTCTTCTTGGCAAAAAGAGGGTAGGAAATTTATTTCAGACACTAAAAAGCAAGAATCAGACCCCGAGAGTGCAAAATTCTCAGTTTCCGCAAAGACCTTGGAAGCAGTGGAAGGTAAAATTGGCAAACCGGGTTTTGAGACATCTATAAGAATTGTTTCAGTAGCGAAAGAGGAAAGTGCAGCCAAGGTCCATTTGACAAATATCGCTGGTGCCTTTGAGCAGTTTTCTGGGGATTTAAATAACTTCAAGAGCAGAAAAATTCGAAGAAAAGCGGCTTTTATGGAGGATTTTCTTTACAGATACCAACCGATGTTTCACCTTTTTAGTAATCGGCCTTCGATTTTAAACTCGGAAGAACTTGCAACGATTTACCATTTCCCAAACAAACAGGTAACAACACCTCACATTTATTGGCTTTATGCAAAGACTGCCCCTGCTCCAGCAGAGATTCCTACAGAAGGTCTTTTCTTGGGAACGAGTAAATATCGAGGTATCAAGCGCCCGGTTTATATCTTGGAAGATGATAGGCGCCGACACATGTATGTTATCGGAAAAACAGGTACGGGTAAGACAGAACTTCTTAAAGACCTTATTATGCAGGATATCAGAGAAGGTAGAGGAATTTGCTACATGGATCCTCACGGTGATGCTGTTAAGGATATTTTAGAGATGATTCCACCGGAAAGAGCGGAGGATGTAATTTACTTTAATCCGGCGGATACCGAAAGGCCGATGGGATTAAATTTACTTGAGGCAAAAACGGAGGACCAAAAACATTTTGCCGCAACGGCCGTGATTAATATGATGTACAAACTTTTTGACCCTTATAAGACTGGAATTGTGGGTCCAAGGTTTGAGCACGCAGTAAGAAACGCAATGTTGACAGCCATGAGTGAAGAAGGCTCAACTTTTGTTGAAGTTGTAAGGATATTGACTGATTCAAGCTACGTTCGAGAGATTTTGCCTAAGATAAAAGATCCCATTGTCAGGCGTTACTGGACGGATCAGATTGCCCAAACTGCGGATTTCCATAAATCAGAGGTTTTGGACTACATTGTTTCCAAATTTGGACGGTTTGTTACAAACAGAATGATAAGAAACATAATAGGACAATCCGAATCGGCTTTTTCTTTTAGGGAAGTGATGGATGGGCAGAAAATTCTTCTTATAAATCTGGCAAAAGGAGAAATAGGAGAAGAAAACTCCAATTTTCTAGGTTTGGTTTTAGTACCAAGAATTTTAATGTCAGCGATGAGCAGGCAGGACATATCGGAAGAAGAGCGCAAAGATTTTTATCTCTATGTTGACGAGTTTCAGAACTTCGCCACCCCTGATTTTGCCCAGATATTATCAGAAGCAAGAAAATATAAACTTAATCTTTGTGTTGCCAATCAATTTATAGGTCAGGTAGAAGAGGAGGTCAAGAATGCTGTTTTTGGGAATGTAGGGACATTAATTTGTTTCAGAGTGGGAGTGACAGACGCGAACTATTTGGCGCACGAGTTTACTCCGGTTTTCAGCGAAGAGGATTTATTAAATATTGAAAGATATCATGTTTACACAAAAACAATAGTTAATAACGAACCTGTTCCTTCTTTTTCAATGGATTTGACCAAGGATTTAAAGAAACAAAAGGAGAAGGCCAGTCCAAGAGTGGCTGAGATTATTAAAGAGATGAGCAGGCTTAAGTATGGAAGAGACGTAAGATTGGTTGAAGCAGAAGTTATCCGACGAGCAAAGCTGTGATATTTTAAGACCTATGGCCAAAATCGGAATTATTGGCTGGGGAGTAGTAGGCCAAGCAGCAGGTAAAGCTTTCTCAAAGACCCATGAAGTTTTATGGAACGATCCTGCTTATAAATCTTCGACACCCCTGAATAAACTTATAGATGAATCGGAATATATTTTTGTTTGTGTGCCGACCCCAATGTTTTCCGATGAAAGCGGGATAGATTTATCCATTGTTAATTCAGTTGTAAGAAAAGTTGCTCCAAAAATAAAAAATACCAATAAAGTCTTGATTATTAAGTCAAGTGTTGTTCCAGGGACAACGGCCTCTTTGGCCAAGCGCCATTCAAAGGTAAGATTTGTTATGAACCCCGAGTTTTTAACGGAAATAAACGCCCCCTGGGATTTTGTTCATACAGACAGAGTTGTAATAGGGGCTTTTGATGAGGGGGTTGCGACTCGAGTTGCAAAAATCCACAGGGATGTAGTGGGTTACAAAGTCAAGATATTTTTGACAGATCCAACAACGGCCGAGATGGCCAAATATATGAGTAATACTTTTATGGCTGCGAAGGTGATATTTGCTAATGAGATGCATGAGTTAACGGAAAAACTGGGAATAAATTACGATGAAGTAAAAGAAATAGTTGCTGCGGATAAAAGAATTGAAGCGTCATTTTTGAAAGTAACTCCTTTTAAGGGTTTTGGAAGGAAATGTTTTCCAAAAGATATCGTTGCCCTTTTAGGACTGGCAAATAAATTGAAAGTCGATTTGGCTGTTTTAAAAGCAGCTTGGAAAAAGAATCTAAAAATTAGGAAGATAAAGGACTGGAAAGAAATTGATGGGGCAGTGAATTTTAAGAAGAAAAAACGTTCTTCAAAAAAGAAGTAGACTTCTCATATACCCACAGCCTTGCTATAGTAGAGTGGCAACCCTATGATATATATTCGGAGGTTCGGTTAATGGCGAGACGTGAAGATAGAAGAGAAGCCATAAAGCTTCGCAAGCGAGGGAGAACTTATAGCGAGATAAGACAGAAGCTCGGTGTTCCTAAGAGTACCCTCTCTGGTTGGCTAGGTGGCTACCATCTAAGCGAGAAGGAGTTAGCTAAACTTAAGGTAAACATTAAGCAAAGGAAATACTTGGGAATCGAGAAAACTAGAATTACCAAAGCAAAAAGGCGCCAGAAGAGATTGCGAAAGACTTATAAACAGGAGGAGCGAAGGTTGTTGCCTCTTACCAAACGAGAGCTTTATTTATGTGGACTTTTTCTTTATTGGGGAGAGGGAGTTAAAGGTTTGAGGACGGGGGTTAGTCTAAACAATACAGATCCGAAAGTTATTAAGTTTTATTATCTTTGGATGACGGGGGCTCTAGGAATTCCTAAAGGGAAAATCAAAGTGGCTGTCCATCTTTACGAAGATATGGATGTTGAGGAATCATTGGATTATTGGAGTAGGTTGGTTGGTATTTCGAGAAAACAATTTATAAAACCTTATATTAAGAAAAGCAATAGACAAGAGGTGGATCACAAAGGATTTGGTTGTGGAACTTGTCGTTTGTATGTTTACGATCAGCAGTTAAAAGAGAAGATTATGCTTGGACTTGAAGCATTAGCGAATTATTACTACAAGAAAAAACAATAAGAATTTGGTATAATAGCTTCGACTCGGGCTCGTAGCTCAGTGGTTAGAGCGCGTGTCTTATAAACACGAGGTCCCTGGTTCGATCCCAGGCGAGCCCACTTGAGGTTTCAGAGCTATTTAAAGCTCTTCGAGGGTTTGTTTTTTCCCGGACTCTTTTACTTCGGCCAACTCCAGGTAACGCTCTGTGGTGGAGAGCCTTTTGTGGCCAACAACCTGAGAGAGAAGGATTAAATCAACTCCGGCCTTAAGGTTTTCAACGACAAAAGTTGTTCTTAGGTCATTTACAGAATAACCGGGGATTTCTGCCTTTTGCATATATCTGTCAATCGCGGCCCTGATATTTCTTACAGCCAGAGGATTTCCGTTTTTGCTTACGAAGACATATGGAGAATCTGTTTTTGGTCGTATTTTGAGATATTTATCAAGAGCTTCCTTTGCATCTTTATTGAGAGGAATTGTTCTTTCCGGTTGTGTTGCATATGCCTCAATTTTGATTTCATCCTTGCTGACGTTTGCAATTTTTAAATTGGCGACTTCAGAAATTCTCATTCCGGTTTGTAAAATAGATTCTATAATCGCTGCAATTCTCACATCATCCCTGACAATATCTCTCAGTGCCCGATACTCAAGAGGGGATAGGAATTTAGGAACAGAAGGTTCAATTTTAGGATGGGCAACATCAGCCGACGGATCGCTTGTTACCAATTTTTCGGACATTAGCCATCTGAAGAAAGTTTTTACAGCGTTGAGTTTTCTAGAAACTGATTTAGGGGTGTATTTTTGGGCCAAAAGCGAATCCCGGAAAGCTTCAATATCAGCAGGTCTTGCCTCATTGCTTAAAACCTTATTTTTCTCTTGTAGAGAAACAATAAGTTGTTCCAAGTCTGCTCTATAGGCCAGGATTGTTGATGGAGAGCGACTCTTTTCTTCTAAATGTTTGATAAACTTAGGAAGCAGGTTTTTAAATGTATCTTGTGTCATAATATTCTTGGCAGGAGGGCTTAAGAGTAAGCCGACTTTCAGATTATCGGGTTATATAATATCATAATTTCTTGAAAGGTCAATATATTATGAGTCTTATGAGTCTAAAGAAACTGAAGGAAAAACTGAAAACTTACTCGAACTATATCTTTGTCTTTGCATTTATCTTGATGTTTATTTCTCTTACTAGGAACATCTTGAGAGTAAAAGGTGCAAAGGAAAAAGTTAAAGGGTCTCAAGAACGAGTAGAGAGATTAAAAGAAGAGAATAAAGAGTTAGAGGAAAAAGTAAAGGCGGTAAAGAGTGAGGAGTTCATAGAGAAACAATTAAGAGATAAGTTAGGTTTGGCAAAAGAAGGGGAAACAATAGTCGTTTTACCCGAAGAGGAGACATTAAAAAAACTTGGGGTAAGTGTAGAAGAGGAAGAAGAAATATTGCCTGACCCTATTTGGAAGAAATGGCTGAACCTTTTCTATTAGCTTGTTATTCAGCCTCAAATTTGATATTATTATACAGGACAGACTTAACATACGTGCGGGGTAGTGTACGGCTGCACGGAAGGCTCATAATCTTCCAGACCGGGTTCAACTCCCGGCTCCGCAACCAGCCAGCGTAGCTCAGTGGTAGAGCAGAGTCTTCATAAGGCTAAGGTTCGGTGGTTCGAATCCACCCGCTGGCACAAAACAGGTTGTTCTGCAAAGTCAATCCGCCCCCGGGCGGATTTTTTGGTAAACTAAACATATGGTAAAGAAAAGAGTTTTATCAGGCATAAGGGCTTCTGGGAGGCTGCATCTAGGGAATTATTTGGGTGCAGTCAAGGGTATGCTTGCATTACAAAAAGATCCGGGATACGAAACTTTTTATATGGTTGCCGATCTTCATTCCATAACCACTCCTTATAATCCTAAAAACCACCAAAAAGCTGTGAGAGAAGTTGTTTTGGATTACCTTGCGGCGGGTATAGATCCAGAAAAAAGTACATTATTTATCCAATCACATGTTCCGGAGCATGTAGAACTAGCTTATCTTTTTTCAACCGCTGTTTCTGTTGCCAGAATGAGCCACTTGCCAACTTACAAAGAGAAAGTGAAACAATATCCAAAGGATATAACCATGGCACTTCTTTATTATCCGGTTTTGATGGCATCAGATATTTTGATTTATAAAGCTAGCTTCGTACCGGTGGGAATTGACCAAGAGCCTCATTTAGAAATTGCAAGAGAAATTGCCAGGAAGATAAATTCAAAATATGGCACAGATTTTCCAGAACCAAAACGCTTTGCCACTAAGGGAGGATATGTACCAAGTCTTATTGGAGAGGGAAAGATGGCAAAGACTGTAGAGGGAAGTTATATTAATTTAACCGATGATCTTAAGATTATAAAGGAGCGATTAGCTTCAGCTCTAACAGATTCAGGAAGAGGGAAAGAGGTGCCTAAGGAGGGGGGGGTGGCCAATCTCCTTAAGTTTATAGAGCTTTTTCAGGGAAAAAGGAAACGAAAAGAGTATGAGAACAAATACACAACCACCGGTATTTGTTATAAAGACCTAAAAGATGAACTTGCAGAGGCGATACATGAAGAACTTAAACCAATCCAAAAAAGGCGAACAGAATTAGAGAAAAAGCCTGAATATATAGAAGAAATTTTGAAGGATGGTGCGGTGCGTGCAGGGAAAGTCGCAAGCAAAACACTCTCCGAAGTTAAAAAAGCAATGGGGCTTGATTCTTAAGCGCTACTTCTTATGCTTTAGGCGTGATATAATGCCCAAGAGAGATTCATGGACGCTTTAAAAAAATCAAAAAAGATAAGTAAATATATACGCAAGCCTGGCAAAAGGCAGTTTCGGTTTAAAATCCAACTAAATCTTTGGAAGATAATTCTAATTGGCCTTTTGTTTGTTTTTTTTCTTCCGTTTTTCCTCTCGTTTTATGAGATGCAGGGCGTAAGCCAGAAAATTGAGATTTCCCAAGCTTTAATGGACATAAAAGAGGAAAAAATTGAGAAAGTTTTGGTAGAAAACGACAAATTAATACTAACCTACAAGGACGGGGAAATAAAAACTACGCTTAAGGAGCAAAATCAAAACTTTGCCGACCTTTTGGAGAAAACAGGAATAGATCCGACTTTCGTTAATTATGATGTTGTTGACCAGAGTCTGGCAA
The DNA here is from genome assembly GCA_049678105.1 of Microgenomates group bacterium. Lineage (GTDB taxonomy): Bacteria > Patescibacteriota > Microgenomatia > UBA8517 > UBA8517 > JBAUDN01. The sequence continues at coordinate 2,117 of JBAUDN010000070.1, read as the reverse complement.
AAGCAATAGGCGATATATTAAGCATCCTGCTTCCGATAGGCCTTATGGCTGCCTTTTTCTTCTTCATCATAAAAGCCCAGAGCAAGGGTGCCCAAGATATATTTTCTTTTGGGAGATCCCGTGCCAAGCTTTTTGCCAAAGGGAAACAATCAACAACCTTTGAAGATGTAGCAGGAGTTGAGGAGGCTAAGAAGGAATTGGAGGAGGTTGTGGACTTTTTGAAAAACCCGGCAAAATACAGACGGATTGGTGCGCGAACTCCAAAAGGTGCTATTTTGTTTGGTCCTGCTGGGGTTGGAAAAACCCTGTTGGCGCGTGCGGTGGCAGGAGAAGCTAATGTTCCCTTCTTTTCCATGGCGGGTTCTGAGTTTATAGAAATGTTGGTCGGTGTGGGAGCAAGTAGAGTTAGAGATCTTTTTGCCCAAGCAAAAACCCAGGCGCCTTCAATTATTTTTATTGACGAGATTGATGCAATCGGCAGACAGCGTGGGCGTGGATTTATAGGTGGGCATGACGAGCGTGAGCAGACCCTAAATCAAATTTTGGTTGAGATGGACGGTTTTACTCCTAATGACAGAGTAGTAATTCTGGCAGCCACGAATCGCGGTGATCTTTTGGACCCTGCCCTTTTAAGACCCGGGAGATTTGATAGAAGAATAATGCTTGATATGCCTGATAAAGAAGGCAGGCAGGCAATATTAAAAATTCATGCAAGGGGTAAAAAATTTGCCAAAGGAATTAAATGGGGTGGGGTAGCAGATAGGACGGTTGGTTTTTCTGGAGCAGATTTAGAAAACATGCTCAATGAAGCCGCAATTTTGGCTGCAAGACATGACAAAAAAATGATTGACCCGGAAGATATTGAAGAAGCAGCAACTAAAGTAAAACTTGGTCCTGCCAAAAAAAGACTTCAATCCGATGAAGATAAAAAAATCACTGCATATCACGAAGCAGGACATGGGGTTGTTACCCATATATTGCCCAAAATGGATCCTGTCCACAGAATTTCAATTGTTGCTCGAGGTATGAGTTTAGGACATACACTGATTCCACCCGCAGCAGACAGAACCCATGAAACCAAAAGTCGAATCTTGCAGCAGATTACAGCCATACTTGGTGGGCGTGCTGCAGAGGAGGTTGTTTTTGATGAGATGACTTCAGGTGCTTCAAATGACATTGAACAAGCAACGAGATTGGCACGGGCCATGGTGGTCAATTTTGGGATGAGCTCTTTGGGGCCTATCGATTTTGGTCCTCAAGTGGACTATGACGAGTTGGGCAAACCCAGATGGTATGAGCCCGCACAGGTTTCTCCGGCAATGCAGGAAAAGGTTGATAATGAGGTTAAGAAAATTGTTGACTCTTGTTATAAGAATGCCCTGGAGATAATCAAGAAAAACAGAAAGAAGCTTGATAAAGTTGTAGAAAAATTGCTTAAGAAAGAAACCCTAGAAAGGGACGATTTTGAGAAAATTGTAGGTAAAAAACCCTCAGCAAAAACGGCAACCAATAAGTAGTATATGACGTTTTTCCTTGACAGGTAATAGCGGTGATGCTACTCTTCGGGTCATCCCTGCCTAGGCGGGATTTTTTTATGAATCGTACAAAAGAGGGAGAGCCACAAGCTAGAGAAGAACAAGAGTGGATTTCGTTACAAGATCTTGAAGAAGCGCTTTTAAAAATTATACCCACACCACTACAAGATAAGATCATGCAGCGTGTCAAAAAAGATGCGAAAACGGGAGTAGTAGTAAAAATTGAACCAGAAGTAGCTGATGCATATTTGGATGAAGTAGCGCGTAGGGTTTTCGGTTTTTCTATAGTAAATCTTTCTCCATTAGAATTGAATGATATCAAGAGAATTAGGAAAGAATTGGGAATATCAGGAGATTTCGATCCAACTCCTTGAGACCACTAATAAATATTGTCGACTTTGGCTAGATAACCAAAATTGGTTTAAAATAATCTCATGAGCAAGTTGGTACTTATTGATGGCAACGCAATTCTTCATCGGGCTTACCATGCACTGCCCCCTTTAACTACAAAAAAAAGAGAGCCAATAAATGCTGTTTATGGATTTATCAGTATGCTTCTAAGAGTAATTCAAGATCTTAAAC
>JBAUDN010000069.1:0-7079 GCA_049678105.1 Microgenomates group bacterium | reverse complement strand
GATGCCTACACCTTCCGCCTCTGGTACCGACATCCAAGAAAAACTCTAACTGATAAAGAAGTGGAACTTGTTAGAACGAGGTTGCTTAAAGATCTTAAAAAGAAATTCGGAACAATATTAAAAAATTCTGGGCAATTATTCCCTTAGGCTAATTCTAACAAGACCTTTTACTTCGGTTTTTTGGGTTATAAAGGATATTGCTTCGCGTACCACTCCATTTTTGAGCAGATCATTATACTGCCTTCCAAACTCCGATCTACGTTGTTCAAATTCACTTAGCATTATTAACCCCACCCTATATTCACTTCTAATTCCAAACCATTCAGTAACCGCCTTTAAACCCTCTTCTCCAAGAGAGCTCAGTCCATCATAATCCTTTTCCTGAAGATAAAAGGTCAGTTCCTCTCTCCAATTTTTTTTCGTTAAAATCTCACCTTCTTGCTTTTGAGCCCTTAGATGTTTACGTAAACTCCTTGGTGTTTTCTCTTTTGACATTAAAGTGTTTGCGACGGATTATAGCACGATGTCAAGGCGTGGGGCTAGGTGAGGGGGAGGGAGAATAATCCCAAGGTACATTGATTCCTATAGTGATTCTCCTGTCTGATTCACTTCCTTCATCATCTTTTGCTTTAGCTCTTAATTCATGAACCCCGTCTTCTAAATTATTGACTTCATATTCAAATGGTGGCCCGGTGAAAGTTCTTTTCTTTACACCGTCAATTTCAAGCTCTATTTGTACTATCTTGGAGGTCGAATCAGCTGCAATTTTAATTGTAAAATCGTTGCTAACCGTATCCCTATCTCGAGGATTCACAAACTCAACATTCACAGGATTACTTGTTCCACAATAATCACTTGGCGGATGATAGCGAGAATCATCTTGGGTCGCAAGCCAGGCATTTATTCCATCTTGCCAGCGGTTAATTCCACTGGCACCCGCTGTTGGATCTTCTTCTTTGAAAGCAAAATACTCTTTTTCTTCGTAATTACCAGATGCAATATCTGATGGTGTTGCCAATCTGCCATCTGTCTTACAAACTTTAAGCTTTACATGGATGGGGTCCTCTCCTGGCTCGGTACCCCTGATAAACTTTTCTATCCTGGAAGGAAAACCATCGTGAGCCGCATATCCCGAAACTGCATCCACGGCAGCCGTTACAATTCCCGAGGGCGTCTCAGGACTTACGTTAGTTTTTCCCTTCAAGGCCGCTAATATTATCCTGCGCCAAATAGGTGAGGCTCCTGTTACGCCCGAGGCCACCTGCAGCATTGGCGAATTATCATTATTGCCAACCCAGACTCCAACCACCCTCTGGGAGTCACCTCCTACAGTCCAGTTATCCCTTTTATCGTTTGTTGTCCCTGTTTTTACGGCTATATCTCTTCCTGGAATGTTAAGAAGGGAGTTTGTGCCGAAAATTTCGGTTCTAGCACTGTTGTCCGAAAGTATGTCAGAAATTAAATAGGCTTGCTCTTCCGAAATCACTCTCCTGCCTTTTTTAGGCTTATGTTCCTCTAATACTTTCCCATCTTTATCTTCAACTTTGAGTATTCCAATAGGCTCAACTTTATATCCTTTATTCAGAAAAGCGCCAAAAGCCCCGGTCAGCTCCAGAAGCCGCACCTCACCGCCTCCTAGAGTCAAAGAGAGGCCAACTCTATTCAAAGTCTCTCTGGTAGGCTCAAGCGAAGTAATTCCTAAATCATAGGCAGTCTGCAAGGTAGGTTTAATACCCACCATGGCAAGCATTTTTACAGCCGCTACGTTTATTGAGTTACCTAAAGTGTAACGTACTTGCATGGGGCCTCTATATTCTCCATCATAATTAACCGGTTCATAATCCGGCTGTCCCATGCCTCCCGGAAAGGTTGTCGACACATCCATAATTAAAGTTGAAGGAGTAAATCCCTTCTTAAGGGCAGTAACATAGGTTATTGGCTTTATTGCCGAACCAGGCTGTCTTAGAGACATCGTTACGTTCACTTGACCATCTATCTCAGGATCATTGAAGCCGCGTGACCCCACCATAGCCAAAATTTCTCCTGTTTCGGGGTCTAAAACCACAGCAGCTCCATTTGATATACGAAGACCTTTAACTTTCTCAATCTCTTCTTTTACAATCTCTTCCGCTTCCTCTTGAACTTCCAGGTCTAGAGTAGTTGTAACTCTTAGACCGCCCTGCTCAACAATCCGCTCCCCGTATCTATCCTCTAGGATCTTCTGAACATATTGAACAAAGTGAGGGGCTTTGAAATTTGCACCCCTCTCTTGGAAAACAACATCTTCAAGTTCAGCCCTGGCAGTCTCCTCTTGATCTTTTGTAATGTAATCATCCTCTCTCATCCTCCTTAAAACCTGCTGCGTCCTTCCAATATACGCATCCGGTGTAGAAGAATAGGGGGAATATGCAGAAGGTCTCTGGGGAAATCCTGCTAAGATAGCAGATTCAACCAAACTTAAGTCTTTAACTTTTTTGTCAAAATAAGTTTCGGCTGCTACTTCAACACCCCAAGCAGTCCCACCGTAAGGCGATTCATTTAAATACATTTGCAGAATTTCGTCTTTCGTGTATTTCCTTTCTATTTGAATTGATAATATGAATTCTTTAATTTTCCTAAAAATTGTTCTTTCAGGAGTAAGCAAGACATTCTTCACCAGCTGTTGGGTAAGGGTTGAGCCGCCTTGAATTCTGCCTCTAAAAACAATATTAAACATCGCCCTGAAGATGCCCGTTGGGTCAAACCCTTGATGCTTATAGAAATTTTTATCTTCTATGGCAATCGTTGCTTGTCTTAGGAAAAGGGGAACCTCATCTAAGGGAACCGGTGTTCTTTTTTGTTCAGCGAAAATATCATATAAAACCTCGCCATTTCTATCCAAAATTTTGGTTGAAAAACCCTCCCGTCTTACAATTTTGTCGGGAGAGGGGAGATTAAAAGCAAAAAGCGGAAAAACTATAAGAGATATTAAAAAAAGCGCCGCTATACCAATAAAAGAAAGTTTCGATAATGCTACCAATCTTTTGCTTCTTTTAACTCTTTGGGATCTCAAACCAGTAGGGCGTCGCCTTCTCTGCCTCACTTTATCTTTCCACATCGCTATACTTGTCATTGTACCAAAAGGGGCTTAAAATAGGTATCAATGAGTAAGACTGACGAAGTTTTAACCAGAGGAGTAGAACAGATCTTGCCAAGCAAAAAAGGCTTGGCAGATTTGATGCGCAAGAAAAAAATAACCCTTTATCAAGGATTTGATCCTTCCATGCCAAATCTTCATATTGGCAATTGGATCGGTATAAGAAAACTCGCACAATTTCAAAAACTAGGCCACAAAGTAATCTTTTTAATCGGAGACTTTACTGGCATGATTGGCGACCCGACAGATAAAACAACTACTAGAAAGAAAATGTCTAGAAAGCAGGTTTTGAAAAATGCAAAAGATTATACAAAACAGGTCAGCAAAACCTTAAAATTCTCTGGCCCTAATGCAGCTAAAGTCTTATTTAATTCTGAATGGCTTTCCAAGCTTTCATTTGAGGACGTAGTGGAGCTCGCGTCCAATTTTACAGTACAACAAATACTTGAGCGAGACTTCTTTCAAGAACGTATTAAAAGAGAAAAAGCAATCCATATACCCGAACTTCTATATCCCTTAATGCAAGCATACGATTGCGTTCAAATGAATATTGATTTAGAAGTTGGAGGAAGCGATCAGCTCTTCAATATGCTTGTCGGCAGATCGTTGATGAAAAAGCTAAAAAACAAAGAAAAATATGTCTTAACTATAAAACTCTTAGAAGACCCAACAGGCAAGAAGATGGGGAAAACGGAAGGCAATACGATAAATTTGACTGATTCTGCTGAAAATATTTTTGGCAAAATTATGGCTCTTCCTGATAATCTAATTAACCCAGGAATTGAATTATTAACAGACTTGCCGCTTGATTTTGCAAAAAATAAAAAACCACTAACTGCAAAAAGAAAAATTGCTTTTGATGTGGTAAAGCAAATACACGGAGACGCCCAAGCGTTTTTAGCTCAGGACTATTTTGATAAAACGTTCCATAAAAGAACTCCTGAATATAAAACATTTGTTCCAAATAAGGGAACCCTTCTAAGTACAGCGGCTTATGCATCCAGGGCCAGTATCTCTCAAACTAAAAGGCTTCTTTCTCAAGGTGCGATAGATGTAAATGGTAAAGCAATAAAAGATCCTTTATTTAAGTTAAAAGGTGGGGAAAGGATTAAAATAGGCAAAAAGACTTTTGTAAAAGTGAAGAAATGATACTTTCTAAGAAACGAAGAAAAATTTTTACCATAATAATTCTTATCGCCGGTTTAGGATTATTATTAACTTCGCTTCTTCCATTTATTTACGCTATTTTCTAACCTGCTATTATTAGCTTAAGAATATGAATCTTGATACTTCTATTTCCGAGCTACCTTTGGTTGGCCCTGTTTATGCCAGAAAGTTAAAAAGGCTTGATATTAAAAACATCGGAGATTTGCTCCATCATGTTCCAAGTAGATACTTAGATTTCAGGCTTGTTTCCAAAATCAAAAAAGTGCAGCCGGGCGAGACAGTAACTATAAGAGGAAAGGTGGCTTCTATTAAAAATATTTATACAAAAACCAGAAAAAAGATACAAACTGCCAAGATTCAAGATTCTACAGGAGAGATTAATGCTATCTGGTTTAATCAGCCTTTTTTGATAAGAAACCTGCCAGTTGGAACTAAAATTGCTTTAGCAGGCAAGGTTGATTGGTTTGGACGAACCAGGTCTCTAATTTCTCCCGAATACGAGAAGGTCTGGCCTGGGAAACCCAATGTACACACAGGAAGGCTTACTCCCATATATCCTGAGACAGCCAGGGTTTCCTCTAAATGGCTGCGGGCAAAAATTTCTTTCGCTTTTTCCGAGACTAAAAACAACATTGATGATTATTTACCTGAATCAGTAAAACAAGATTTAAAACTAAGCGATCTGTCTTCCGCTATTAAAAAAGTTCACTTCCCTGAAACTTATGAAGACGCTGAAAAAGGCAAAAAACGCCTTGCTTTTGATGAATTGCTCTTTGTTCAAATAAAAGCCGCTTATCGAAAAAATAAGTGGCAACAGAATCAAGCAACCCATAAATTTGAAGTAAACAAAAGAAAAGTAGATGAATTTATAAATTCTCTCCCTTTCAAGCTTACAAAATCTCAAAACCGCTCTGTTAAAGAAATTCTTGATAACTTAGAAAGAAAAATTCCCATGAATAGACTTTTGGAGGGGGATGTTGGTTCCGGAAAAACCATTGTTGCCGCAATCGCAGGTTATGTATGCTTCTTAAACGAACGGCAAAGCACTCTCATGGCCCCTACTCAAATATTGGCCGAGCAACACTTCATTACACTAAAGAGCCTGTTTAAATCTTATAAAGTGCGGGTAAGACTAATTACTTCCGGGAGAGTAAAATCCGACCCGGGAAGAGCGGATATTTTCATCGGAACTCACGCCTTAATTCATAAAAAGGTCAACTTTGATAATATTGGCCTCGTTGTTATTGATGAGCAGCACAAATTCGGGGTAGAGCAAAGAGTGCGTCTTATTAAAAAAAGTAAGGTAAAGCTGCTGGCTCCCCACGTTCTAACAATGACTGCAACCCCCATACCAAGAAGCGTCGCCTTAACTGTTTACGGAGATCTTGATTTATCCACATTGGATGAATTACCGGCAGGGCGTCAACCAATAAAAACATGGGTAATCCCTCCCCAAAAACGAGAAAGTGCCTATAAATGGATAGAAAAACAAATAAAAAAAGATAAAGTTCAAGCCTTTGTGATTTGCCCCTTAATAGAAGAGTCTGATAAAGAAACAATGCGGCAGGTGCGTGCTGCAGCCGCAGAATACGAAAACTTACAGAAAATTTTTCCTGATCTAAAAATTGGCTTGCTTCATGGCAAACAGTCGGCAAAGCAAAAAAATGAAGTGCTAAATAATTTTAAAAAGAAAAAGCTCAACCTCCTCGTTTCAACACCTGTTGTAGAGGTAGGCATTGACGTACCAAACGCCACAATTATGATAATTGAAGCTGCAGAGCGATTCGGTCTTGCACAATTACATCAGTTAAGAGGAAGAATTGGCAGGGGAGAGAAAAAGTCTTATTGTTTACTTTTTACCGAAAGCAGGTCTCAAAAAGCTTCTGCCCGTCTTTCTGCCTTGCAAAAAACTTTATCTGGATTTGAACTTGCAGAGTTGGACTTGAAATTGCGAGGTCCGGGCGAGGTGTTTGGCATAAAACAACACGGATTTGCTGAACTTAAGATTGCCTCTTGGCAAGATGAAGAACTTATAAGAGAGGCGCGAAACATTTCGAATAAAGCTATTGAAAACCCCAAAAAATTCTCAAAACTTTTGGAAAAATTAAAAACTTCTCAAATCGCTCCGAATTAATTTGGATTTACAAACTCATGCCAGTTGAGTTAAAATTACCCATATGCCACCGGTACCAAAGAAAAAACATACCAGATCAAGAAGTAGTATTAGGCGAGGAGCTAAGGGTATTAATTTACCAAATCTTTCCCCTTGTCCTTCTTGCAAAAAATTAAGAGAAAGCCATAAGGCTTGCCCGCATTGTGGTTTTTACCGATGAAGACTGCCAAAGACCCGCGACACATAAAAAGAATAAAAGCAATCAAGGCCCTTTTTGCGGAAAGTTTTACTTCGCAAGAAAAAACACTTCCTTTAGTGAAAAAAATTCTTTCTCAAAAAAAGAAAATTGACAAAAAGATTCGGGATGCAGCTCCAATGTGGCCGGTTGATAAACTAAATAAAATAGATCTGGCAATATTAAGGCTTGCAGTTTATGAGCTTGACAACATAAAAACGCCACCTAAAGTGGTAATTGACGAAGCGGTAGAACTTGCTAAAGAATTTGGAAGTGAAAATTCACCCTCTTTTGTTAACGGTGTGCTGGGAACAATTTACAAAGACAGCGGAAAAGAGAGTAAGGAGGAAGTTGAAAAATGACAGAAGAAAGAGAGAGCAAATCTGAAAACATAATAAAGCTACTCACTGAGCATATAGGGGTTGAAG
>JBAUDN010000068.1:0-3438 GCA_049678105.1 Microgenomates group bacterium | reverse complement strand
CAAAAGGATTAAGAATGGTCATAATAAGAAGGGCAACGAAAAACTGAAAAATAATATCTCTAATAAAATAAAGAAAGGCGAGAAGCATTAAAAAAAGAACCGTAAAAATAATAGTCCTATGGGAAATTTCAATTTTTCTTGGCATTGTCATGTAACCTTCTAATTCTTATACCATTCTTTCACCAATTTTTCCACCTTTTTTTGCCAACCCCGCTTTTTAATATCAAACCAATTTACTCTCTTGTTACGCTTAAACCATGTCATTTGTCTCTTGGCATACTTGTATTCTTGCCTCTCCCATTCCTTGATAACTCTACTCTTTTGTTTTTTTCCTTCAAAATAATCTCGCCATTGTTTGTGGCCCAAAGAGTCCATTGATTGGTGTTCCCAGCCAACACCTTCTTTGAGAAGCCTTTGAATTTCTTCTTCAATCCCCCCATCAAGTCTTGCTTTAACTCTTTGTTTAATGCTTTGTTTAAGAAATCTTCTACTTGCCCTTAAACCAATAAAAAGGGTAGATCTGTCTTTTTCAACCTTGCCTTTCTTTTTTTTTGTTTTCGGCCTTCTTTTGAGCTGCCACTGGGCAACTTCTATTGCACGAATTAGGCGTCTTGGATTTTTTCTGTCTGAAAAGTTCATAGAAGCCGCTTTTATCGGATCAATCTGTGCCAGGTTCTCAAAAAGTTCCCTCACTGGTTTTTCCTCAAGAGATTTCCTGAGGTTCTCATTCTTTGGAACCGACACGGTAGGAATTCCATCAACTACAGCTTTTATATAAAGCCCTGTTCCTCCAACAAGAATGGGTAGTTTTTTTTCTTTCCAAATATTATCAATTATCAACTCCGCTTTTCTAATATATCGAACAACACTGGATTTCGCTTTTGGAGAAACCAAATCATAACCCCAAATCTTTACTTTCCCTATTTCGTAAAAACCGCCAATTCTTGAATCATGAACTGTGAATCTTGAACCTTTCGGTAAATCTTTGCCCGTTCCAATATCCATCCCCTTATAAACCTGTCTTGAGTCCGCTGAAACCAACTCTCCATTAAATTCTTTAGCTAAACGAAGCGCTAAAGAAGTCTTCCCTGTCGCAGTTGGTCCACAAATTACTAAAAGTTTTTCCATTTTGAGTTTACGAAAAACAAGCTTTACTTATTTCAGCTAGATGCGCTGGTGTAATGCTTTAAAGCAAACTTCCAAAACCTAAGAGAAAGAATAAACATCCCACAACCTAATGCAAAGGAGCCTAAAACTCCATAAGGTGAAACCAGTCCTATAAAGGCTTTTGCTGGAAGAGAAATCATAATCCCTACAGGAACTAAATAAGTCAGTACTCCTTTTAAGGGTTGCTTATAAATGTCAATTGGAAAACGACCCAAATTTGTTAAATCTCTATAAATCATAATTGTGTGGTCAATTTCTAAAGTTATTATGCCTAAAGAAATAACCGCAATATGGAAAGCGGTTGCAATTAAAAGACCATTTAATATCAATAGTGTGTAGTACATGGTATGCAGCGTGGTTGGATTGAGCATCCGCCCAACATAAATTACAGCAAAAATCAAAGGCGGAATTGTGATAAGGTCAAGAATATCCGCCCCACCCATTAATGATCTAAAGAGGGCACTAATTGGCTTTAATAACACCAAATCAAAACTGCCAGAAACTACTAACGGACGAAACCTATAAACCTCTCTAAAAAGAAACTGGGCTAAGATATCCACAACATTGAAGGTTAAAAAGAAGAAAATTGTTTGATTTAAAGTATAACCTGCTAGTGTTTCGGTTTTTATAAGCAAAAAGTAAATAAAGGCTACAAAGAAAGCGAATCTTAAAACTTTCCCAAACAAGAAAACCACAACACCAACTCTATGAGCGAGCATGGTTAAAAAAGAGTTCTTGCTCATCATCCACCAAATTTTAAGGTAATATAAGAATCTTTTTATCATCTTCCTTCTGCTGCGTATCTTTTTATGCCCATTCCCCAAACTACTTTCATGGCAAAAAATAAAACTGCGGTCCACACACCTGCAGTGAGTAGACCTTTAACCACTACACCCGTCTCAATCTTTCCTAAATACACCTGTAGCGGGAAAAACATAAGATAGGGAAAGGGGAGGGAATACAAAATTTTCTGAATCACACTTGGTAAAATATCTATCGGAAAAACGGCACCTGAGAGGAACTCGGTAAGAATTGCGATAAATAAAAACTGCGCTGCCCACCCGGATGTTGGCAACCAAAAAGTTATTAGATTAACCAAAAATAAAAGACTAAAGAACATAATGATAGCCAATACTAAAGACGCAAGAAAGGCAAGAATTTGGAGAGGATTAGTTTGAATAAAAAAGGGTGGTTTTAATACCAGAAAAAGTAATGTTGCCTCAACTGCAGCAAAAGTTATATTTAAAGCCTTACTTGAAATATCTCTTATGAACCAATATTTAAGATAGCTTACGGGTTTTAAAAGAAAATTTGTAATATCTCCGCTTGAGATCTCACCTGCCACATCAACCGCTCTTGCCGACAGAATTAACGCTCGAAGGATGAATATTCCAAAAACATAAGTTAGAATTTTATCCCTGTTATAACCAAAAACCTCTATCTGCGGGTCTGCAAATACTGTGCTCCAAAGAAAAAATAGCAGAAATATCTGTATCACATTCCTAACTCTCCACATTATGAAATTAACCCTGTAAGCAAATTCCCGCTGGAAGGAAATTTTAAAAACAGACAAATATTTCTTCACTTTTTGACTTTCCCTACTTTTACTTCACCACTGAATACTCTTCTAATAATTTCTTCTATCGGCTCCTCTTCTATGGTCAAGTCTGCAACAGGGAGATTCTGAAGAAGCTCTGCAGCAGCCACCGCTGCCGCTGCTCGGGGAACGGATAGAATGGCTTGCGGGAAATCAATTTTTCTAACTTTCCCAACATTTTCCAACTGTTTAATGTCTGCCTCTTTAGATAAATAAACTTTGATTATTTTATCTCTCGCAAAACGGCTAACAAGCTCCCTCAAGTCTCCATCAAAAAGAATCTTCCCTTTGTCAATAACTATTACTCTCTTTGCCAAATCAATAAGGTCATCCATATTGTGAGAGGTAAGAAGAATTGTCGCTCCATGGCGCTTGTTGTAGTCATAAATAAAATCACGCATTTTCTGTTGTGCTACCACATCTAAACCAACCGTTGGCTCGTCTAAGAAAAGTATTTCAGGCTTATGAAGAAGGGCAGCAATAAGTTCCAATCTCATCCTTTGCCCCAAAGAAAGACGCCTTACTTGGATATTAAGAAGCTTTTTGACTCCCAGCATTTTTACCAACCCATCTAAACTTTCCTTGTATTTCCCCTGAGGAATTTCATAAATTGCCCTATTTAACTCAAAAGTCTCAATTGCAGGTAAATCCCACCAAAGCTGATTCTTTTGACC
>JBAUDN010000067.1:0-5054 GCA_049678105.1 Microgenomates group bacterium | reverse complement strand
GTGTAGGTGTTGGAGATTCCGTTGGAGTAGGAGTAGGACTTTCCTCATCAGTTGTTGGACTGGGTGAGGGTATTGGCGTTGCACCCTCTCTTAAGCCCGTTACAATCTGTACATCAACATCAAGTGATCCACTTGTTGAAGTTTCAACATCTTCATAGATGTCTTCCAACTCTTCTGTTATTTCATCAACAATTGCCTCGGGGACCGATGAGGAAAAAGTTACTTTAGTTACTATCTGATCTTGGTCTTCTGCATTTCCAGTTTCGATCTGAGTAAAACCTAAATCACGCAATTTGCCCTGAAGATATGATGCTTCCTTAGCAATACCCGTACCATTAAAAATTTCTATCTCTATCTCGCTTTTATCTACCGGCTCTGGCGTTTCAGTGGGAAATGGTGTTACTAAATCTTGATCAAAAGGAGTAGGAGTTGCATCAGGAGTCTTTGTAGAACCTCCTCTAAGAACGAGAAATCCGCCCACTAAAAAGATAAGTGCCACGATAAGGGGTAGTATTTTCTTTATTTTATTTTCTTTTTTTATAGGCCTTGGAGGTCTAAGTCCCACACCCATGGTGGGATTTTCAACTACTTCTACTGGCTGCCTTTTTTGCTCTTCTTCCATTCTTGGCCGCAAGTATATAGGCTAAATTATCAAGTTGTCAATCCCCTACCAAAAATCTTCGTCAAATAGGCTCATTACCTGGCTTCCATTTGATATTGCAACCGGAACTTGGTTTCTGATTCCTGTTCACGGTTTCATCAGCTAATACAGCATCTATTGCTTGTCTTAAATCTTTACCCGTAACAGGTTTATTATTTCCCGGCCTACCGTCATCAAGTTGCCCCCTGTAAACAAGTTTTCTGTCTTTGTCAAAAACGAAAAAGTCAGGGGTGCAGGCTGCAGTGTAAACTTTTGCAACTCCTTGTGTTTCGTCATAACAGAAAGGAAAGTTAAATCCTAAATCTTCAGCCATTTCCTTGAGCCTCTCGGGTCGATCATCCGAATCATAGTCTGGATCATTTGAGCTAATGGCAACAATTCCTATATCTTTGTCTTTATAATCTTTCCCAATTCGAGCAAGTTCTTCTTCTATATGCTTAACATACGGGCAGTGCCGACAAATAAACATAACAAGAAGAACTTTTTTATCAGAAAAGGTTTTCAACGAAACCATACTTCCTGAAACAACATCCGGTAAACTAAAATCCGGAGCCTTAGTTCCTAGGGAAAGCATTGTTGATTGAGTTAACACCATATAATCTCACCTCCTGTTATTATATATTTCCCTTCTATGACCAATCCGCAAGATCACAATCGTTCTTTTATCTAGATCAAAAACTATTCTATAATTTCCTGCTCTCCATCTATATCTACCAATTTTGGAATCAATAAGTTTTCTGGCATAAAAAAGGGGTTTTTCGGAATAGGTTTCTATCTTTTTTTTAATTTTTTTCTTGGCAACACTATCTAGTTTCTGAATGTCTTTTGAGGCTATCTTTGTATAGATTATTTTAAAAGACATTAAATCTTACCGAAAACCTGTTCATGAGTTAAAACATCACCTTTTTTATATTCCTCGCGTGCTTTCTTTATACTTGCCAAATATTTCTTATTTGTAAGCGCAAGTAAATCTTCAAAAAGGTCTATATCGACAATGGCTGAAGTAATCTCGCCTCTTTTGGCCACAAGGAGATATTCCTTTTTCCTACCTATTTCCTTAATTACATCTGCAAGATTGTCCCTTAAAACTGTTGTATTGACAATATTCATGTTAATTATGATTGTACATTATAAGCGTACGTTGTCAAGAGCTTCTTCTATACTTAACATACGGACAACTAAAATCAATAAAATCTATTCTTGCAACCATTATACAAAGAAGTATGTTGGCTAGATAGTACGCAAAGGGTGATATAATGTGGCGAATTGAAATTTCTATATATTTACTATCAGCCTGCTAACCAAACTGCCCCACAATTTTATGTCAGCAGAGAAAAAAGACAAAGTTCTTGAGTTAGCTGATTCAGGAGAATTAGTCGATCTACATCTAAAGGAAATAGGAAGCCACTCACTGCTTACCGCAGAAGAGGAAGTCATTCTTGCTAAGCAAATTGAGAGCGGACAATTGGCTCGTGAAGAACTAGCACAAGACAAGGCCGATTCGCAACGTCAAGAAGAATTACAACAAAGAATTGAGGAGGGCTGGACTGCCCGTGAGCATTTGATTACCCATAACGGGCGCTTGGTTGTTAGTGTAGCTAAAAGATATATGGGGCGAGGAGTACCTTTTCTAGATCTAATCCAAGAGGGGCAAACCGGCTTAATGCGAGCTACTGAAAAGTTCGATTACCGCCGCGGGCATAGATTTTCTACCTATGCTACTTGGTGGATAAGACAAGCAATAAGCCGAGTCATTGCCAACCAAAGTCGCACCATCAGACTGCCGGTTCACATGCATGACAGAATTAACAAAATGAATCGTGCTAAACACGGTTTGATCCAGGAACTAGAACGAGATCCTACTCCCCAGGAAATTGCCGAAGTGTTGGATTTACCGGTAAAAAAAGTAGAAAAATTAATACAAATAGCAAGAGTTCCACTTTCGCTTCACTCACCTATAGGCGATGATGGTTCTGAATTCGGCGATTTTATTGAAGATGAATTTGCAACAATCCCTTCTGCCGAAGTATTACCAATTTTACAAAAAAAAGATTTAGAGGAAGTGCTCTCTCAACTGACACCACGCGAAGCACGGATCCTCAGGCTACGTAACGGCATGGTAGATGGCCAACCACACACACTCCAGATGGTGGCTGATAAAATGGGCGTCACTCGAGAACGTATCCGCCAGATAGAAAAACAAGCTCTTGCTCGTTTAAGAAGTTTCAGGGAAATACAACCATTGCGCGACTATATAAGGAAGTAGTTAATTCTTTTCAAAGAGAATTCAGCTAAATCAAACCATAATCTATCTTGCTTTATATTTAAACTTCGACATTTAGATAATTTTAGAAGATTTTAGAAGATATCAGAATATCAGCCATATTTTGGATAGCAGCATTTCTTATATTTTTTACCTGAACCACATGGACAGGGATCATTGCGGCCGACTTTCTTCTTTCTCACATCTGAACTTGAGGGAGTAGTTGGACTTCCTGAGAAGGCGGGAGCGCCAGTTTGTGCGGTTTCATCTGCACTCTTTTGAGCAAGGCCTATTGCATCAGCCCTATCTATATTTGCTCTTGCCTGTTCAAGAGGAATTTCAGGTTGAGGAACGGCAACTCCAATCCTAAAAATTCTGCGGGCTAACTCCTCATCAACTCTATCTATTAAGCCCTCAAAAAGATCATACGCTTCATTTTTAAACTCAACCAACGGATCCCTCTGTCCATAAGCACGAAGAGTTATTGCCTCACGAAGTCCATCAATATAGTCAATATGTTCAATCCAAAGATGATCAATTGCACCTAAGTATGCATACTTCTCAATCTGTCTCATAACATTTTCTCCCACCTGCTTCTCACGCGACTTATGAACATCTTCTAAAACTTTTACTAGAAGTTTTTTAATTTCTTCCTGATTTGTTAGCTTCGCAAGCTGCCTCTTGACTGCCTCTTTTGAAACATCATCAAAGGGAATAATCTCTAGTAGTCCGACAATAATCTTTTCGTAATCCGGTTCGCCATCCTCTGGCAGGGACAAAAGAAGAATTTTATCAATTTGGTGCTTAAGTTTCTCAAGAATCTCTTCTTTAACATTTTCTGATTCAAGTATGCGTCTACGCAACTTGTAAACAATATCTCTTTGCTGATTGGCCACATCATCATATTCAACAAGCCTCTTTCTTATATCGAAGTTAAAACCTTCAACTTTAACTTGTGCCTGCTCAATCGCCCTGGAAACCAATTTATTTTCAATAGGTTGATCTTCTGGAAGTTTAAGTTTATCCATCAAGCCCCCTATCTGTTCGCCACCAAAGATTCGCATTAAATCATCCTCCAAAGAAAGATAAAAACGGGAAGAACCGGGATCCCCCTGACGGCCCGAACGTCCCCGTAACTGATTATCAATTCTTCTTGACTCATGACGCTCAGTTCCAATGACATGAAGTCCTCCCGCTTTAATCACTTTGTCATGCGCTTCCTGCCATTTTTTGTATTCTTTCGTATTCTCATGCTCCTTTTTATCCATTCCAGGCGGCATGTCAGGAGAACTCCCGCCCAAAACAATGTCAACTCCACGACCGGCCATATTTGTGGCAACAGTTACTCCTCCTGACTTCCCCGCTTCTGCTATAATCGTCGCCTCCCTCTCGTGGTTTTTGGCATTGAGAATATTGTGGGGAATTTTCTTGCGCTTTAAGTATTCATGAATTATCTCGTTTTTCTCAATTGAGGTTGTACCAACTAAAACCGGTTGGCCTTCTTTGTGTTTCTTGCCAATTTCACCAACGATGGCACCATATTTTGCCCTAAGTGTTTTGTAGATGACGTCAGCATGGTTTTTCCTAATCATCGGCTCGTTAGTGGGAACCACCACCACATCAAGGTCATAAATCTTCTTAAACTCTTCTGCCTCGGTAGCGGCAGTTCCTGTCATCCCGGATAAAATTTCATACATTCTGAAGTAATTCTGAAAGGAAATTGTAGCCAGGGTTTTACTTTCTTGTTGTATTACAACCCCCTCCTTCGCTTCAACTGCCTGATGAAGACCATCACTCCAACGGCGTCCAAACATCAGTCTTCCCGTAAATTCATCAACAATGGTCACTTTGTCTTCTTTAACAATATAATCCTTGTCTCTTAAGAAAAGAGTTTTTGCACGCAAAGCATTTTCTATATGGTGGATTGAGTCAAAGTCCTTTTCGTACAAGTTTGGTGTTCCCAATATTTTCTCCACTCTAGTAATACCATGCTCTGTTAAGATTGCGCTTTTTGCCTTTTCGTCAATTGAGTAATCCGTATCGGGATTTAGTTTTTCTACAAGTTGAGCAAATTTGTAATATTTATCCGTGGGTTCAACATCAGGAGCTGAAATAATTAAGGGTGTTCTT
>JBAUDN010000066.1:0-3622 GCA_049678105.1 Microgenomates group bacterium | reverse complement strand
GCTCTAATTGCCTTGGGCACCTCAGTCTTGATTAAAAATAAGAGAGAAATTGCACTCTGTGTGCTTGTGATTTTTACAGCGGTAAATTTATACAGATTTTTTTCAATGGATATAAATAAAAGTGGATATATTGAGAGAAGGGCGGTTGTTGCGGAAATTAAAAAAGATGCTCAAGAAAAAGATTTTCCTTGTGTTGCAGTTTCCTATATAACAAAGCCGGGCTATGAATTGGGCTATAGATATTTTTTCTGGTTGGAGGATATCCATGTTAATCATCCGAAAAGCAGAAGCCCTGTCTATACAATTGTTTTTCCATTGAGAGAAGACATAGAAGTTCATAAGACTTTCGGGGCAATAGGAATTATCTATCCCGATTATTCTCTGTATACTAAAGAGGGAATAGCTCTAAGTTGCAGTGGAGAGAATTCGAACTTGACCGATCCAATGTTTGGCTATACTGAATAGCATGGGAAAAATTTATCTTTCGGTTGTAATTCCAGCATATAACGAAGAAGAAAACATCAAAAATGGCTCGTTGGATACTGTAAATGATTTTTTAATCAAAGAGAAATTTTCTTGGGAGGTGCTTATTGTTGATGATGCATCAACAGATAAAACCCTAGAATTGGCCGAAGCTTTTACTAAAAAACACCCCGGTTTTAGGGTTTTAAAAGAGCCGCATAGAGGTAAAGGAGGTACCGTCATCGCCGGGGTGCTAGCAGCCAAGGGCAAAGTCATTCTTTTTATAGATATGGACCAGGCAACGCCTATTAATCAGATTAAGAAGTTTATTCCAAAATTTAACGAAGGTTTTGATGTAGTTATTGGTTCAAGGGCAGGTAGAAGGGGAGCTCCAGTGCGGCGTAAAATTATGGCCTATGGTTTTGCACTACTGAGAACAATTGTTTTAAGATTGCCTTATAAAGATACACAGTGTGGGTTTAAAGCATTTAGGCAAACGGCGGCAAAAGAGATTTTCAAGCGAATGAAAGTTTTTAATGAGAAGGCAAAAGTGGAAGGTGCGGCTGTTACCGCAGGGTTTGATTTAGAAGTTTTGTATATAGCCAGAAAGTTGGGACTTAAGGTTTCTGAGGTGCCGGTTACTTGGTACCACAAAAAAACAGAGCGCATAAATGTAATTAAAGATTCTTGGCAAGGATTTAGAGATTTAATGCAGGTTAGGATCAATGCGCTCTTGGGTAGATATAAAATTACCTGAAAAAAGATGAGAAAGTTTTGGAAAAATTGGAAAAGAATATTTTTTTTAGCACTAGGGCTTTTTTTTCTCGCCCTTATACTTAGATTATATAACTTAACTTATCTTCCTGTTTTTGCGGATGAGGCGATTTATATTCGATGGTCTCAGGTAATGGTG
Organism: Microgenomates group bacterium; assembly: GCA_049678105.1. Classification (GTDB taxonomy): domain Bacteria; phylum Patescibacteriota; class Microgenomatia; order UBA8517; family UBA8517; genus JBAUDN01. The sequence goes on along the minus strand of JBAUDN010000066.1, from coordinate 2,247 downwards.
GCTGAGCCAACACTTCGATTCCTTCCTTTGTCAGATGGCAAGCAACCTCTTTTTATGTGGGTTTTGATGTTTTTAGTTAGGCGTTTCAAAGACCCTCTCTTTATTGGACGATTGGTTTCGGTCGCAACCGGAATAGGTACGATGGCCGGGATTTTTGCACTAACTTATTATCTATTTAAATCAAAAACAACTGCTTTGATAGCTAGTTTGTTTTGGGCAATATCGCCGTTTGCAATCTTTTTTGACAGAATGGCTCTTGTTGACTCTATGCTTGCAATGTTTGGTATATGGACATTGGTTTTTGGTATCATTACAGCCAAAACATTACGCCTTGATGCGGCGATGCTAACCGGTTTTGCCTTAGGAGGGGCCCTTCTTACAAAATCACCTGCACTCTTTTTTGTAATTTTACTGCCTTCAACATGGCTCTTTTCAAATTGGCCCAAAAAAAACAAAGACAAAGCAGTTCGTTTAATCAGACTACTTGGCTTGTTTCTTGTTTCTCTTTTTATCGGATACGGTATGTACAACATACTGCGTCTTGGTTCTAACTTCCATATGATTGGATTAAGAAATAAAGATTATGTATTTCCAATAAGTCATCTTTGGACGAATCCGAAAGACCCTTTCATCTCTCATTTTGATAGAGCGATTGAGTGGATATGGATTTTGGGACCAAGTGTTCTTTTAATTTTTATTGGTTTGGGTGCTGTTGTTAATCTTAAAAAACACTGGAAAGAAACCCTTCTTCTTGCCCTCTGGGGAATAGGGCCAATTGTTGTCCAATCGGAATTTGCTAAAGTTTTTACCGCCCGCTATATTTTCTTCAGCTTACCCTATCTTTTTATTTTAGCTGCAAGTGTTTTTGTGGTGAGAAGGGAGAACTTCAGAAAAATAGTGATTTTGGGTTTAATAATTTTTATTTTCCACAGCTTGCTGGTTAATCGTTTGTTATTAACCCAAGTAGAAGCAGCACCGCTTCCCAGGATAATGCGCTCGGGCTATTTAGAGGAATGGACCGCCGGAACTGGAATTTATGAAGCAGCAGAGTTGATAAGAGAAGAATATAATCGTGAGCCTGATGAAAAAATTGTTGTGGGAACTGAAGGTTTTTTTGGTACATTGCCGGATGGTTTACAGATATATCTTAATGATTTACCCGAGATAACAATAATTGGGGTTGGTATAAACCTTGGTGAAGTTCCCTCAAGTCTTACAAATTCAGTAGAGGCGGGCAGTAAAACATATCTGCTTATAAACGCATCAAGATTGAAATTTAAAGGGGAGTTTGAAGACCATGGACTAAAAATTGTTGCGGTTTATCCCAAAGCATTTAGACCTGAAGGAATGAAAGAATTTGTGGTCCACGGGCCCCGCGACACACTGTATCTTTTTGAAGTGACAGAGAAAGTGTTAGTCCCAAGGAGCTCATAAAGAATTTGTGGTATAATTTTGGCATGACAAAGAAATTAGATTACTTAATAAAATTAACTTACGACAAAGATTATGACGGTTATGTGGCTGATGTGGTGAATTTATATGGTTGCATGTCTCAGGGTAAGACCAAGGCCGAGGCTTTAAAAAATGTTGAGAAGGCAATCAAGGCCTATATGAGTGTTGTTTCTAAAACCAAAGAAAAGAATGTTGAGTTCAAAAAGAAAGCTGTAGCCACTCATCTTCCTGCTTTTTGATGACAAGACTTGCGAATATTCCCGGAAGAAAAGCTGTTAAGGCGTTTGTAAGACTCGGCTATGTTCATGTACATACCTCTGGCGATCATGCAATTTTACAAAGACCGGATTATCCAACATTGTCAATTCCGCTTCACAAAGAAGTTGCACCATTTCTTTTAAAGTCTCAGATCAAGCGAGCCAAGCTTTCAGAGAAAGAATTTTTAAAGTTATTAAAAAAGAAGAAATTATAGTCTCCATTTGTGTTAATATTTGAAAGATGAGATTTCTTCGTAAAATTTCCTCCAATCCTAATTTTTGGCCAATAGTTGTAGTCTTAGTTTTTGCTATTCTTGCCGGGAGGTCATTAATTTTCCAATCAGGCTACTTTAACATGCACGATGATCTTCAGATGATGAGGCAACTCGAGATGGAGAAATGCTTCAAGGATTTTCAAATTCCCTGCCGTTGGGTTCCTGACATGGGCTACGGTTTTGGCTTTCCTCTTTTCAACTTCTATCCACCTCTTCCCTATCTGATAGGGGAGGGAGTTAGACTCTTTGGGGCGACTTTTGTA
>JBAUDN010000065.1:0-5040 GCA_049678105.1 Microgenomates group bacterium | reverse complement strand
CTGTCACATAATATTTACCCAATGTTTCTGTTAATTTGAAAGGTTTTGTATAGTAATCTTTAAAAACTTCTCCAGGAAAGTATTTTTCAAAGGGTAAATCATTAACTAAATTTTCTCCTTTTCCTTTAAAAAGCCTAATTCTAGCAGAAGCCGATCTTCTTCGGCCCACTGCATGCATATAGTTAACTTTTTTCTTTCTTGGCATTACTTTTTCCCTCCACTCTTAAATTTACTTTTGTACGGGTTTTTGCCTCCTGCAAAAATTTTCAATCTTCTCATTCTTTTTTGTCTAAGCCTATTGTTAGGCAACATCCTTGAAACCGCCAATTCAATTACGCGCTCCGGATGCTCAGTTATCATCTTTTCAAAAGAAATTTCTTTGAAACCGCCTGGGTACCCGGAATGCTTTTGATAAACCTTCTGCTTTCTTTTTCTTCCTGTAACTTCCACTTTTTCTACATTGGTTACCACAACATAATCGCCCATATCCATATGATTTGAGTAAACAGGTTTGTGTTTACCCATTAATAAACTAACTATCCGAGTAGCCATTCTCCCCAGCACGGCACCCTTGGCATCAACTAAATGCCATTCCCTTTTTATATCTTTATGTTTTGGTTGATATGTTTTCATTTCTTTTTATTACTTTTCTTTTTTGTAGCTACCTTTTTTACACTTTCTTTTTTCTTCTTGCTTTTCTCTTTACCTTTCGCTTTTGGTTTTTCTGTAGTTTCTATTATGGACTTAACCCACTCAATTCTTGCTATTTCTGCCGCATCTCCCCGCCTTCTCGGTAAGGCAATTATTCTCGTATACCCACCTTTTCTGTCTGAAAAAGCCGGAGCAATCTTTTCTAAAAGAGTTTTTGTTGTCTTCTTGTCATTTCCTAAAAGAGCATATAAACGCCTCTTGGCAGAGATTGAACCCTGCTTGGACAAGTTAACTAACTTATCAATACTGGCTTGTATTGCCTTTGCTTTTGCTTTAGTTGTTGTTATCTTCCCATGCTCAACCAGCGCTCTTATTAAAGATCTAAAAAGCGCTCGTCGTGAGTCTCTCTCTTGAGACAACTTTCGGCCATAAACTCTTTTTTTCATCTCACTCCGCTAATTTTACGTCCTTTTCGGCAAGGGCTGCGTGAATAATCTTTACAGACTTCTCTCCCAAATTCCTTACTTTAACCAAGTCCTCCTTTTTTGCGGAAGCCAAATCTTCAACTGTTTCATAGCCTGCCTTAACAAGTGCATTTGCCACCCTGGTTGGAAGAGTAATTTCCTCAACTGAAAGTTTTCCAACAGGACCCAAACCATCCTCTTTCTTCTCCTCTTTCTTCTCAATCTTTCTCGGAGTAACCACTTGTTTAAAGTACATAACCAAAATCTCAGCTGCTTTCTTCAATGTCTCCTTTGGTGTCAGTGTCCCATCAGTCCAGATTTCCAAAATCAACTTGTCGTAATTGGTAAGTCTTCCAACACGAGTCTCTTCAATTTTGTAGTTAACTTTTACAACTGGAGAGAAACTAGCGTCCAATGGAATAAGACCAATCCTTCTTGATTCGCTTTCTTCAGCTGAGCGATATCCCACCCCTGATTCAATCTCCATATTAGCCTCAAGTTTGGAACCCTTATTAAGGAGTGCTAGTATCAATTCTGGGTTGGCAATCTTAACATTTGCCGGAACTTTTATATCTTTAGCTTTTACTTCACCCGCTCCCTTTACCGAGAGGGTGACTTTGACAGGTTTGTCTGAATCGTAAGACTTGCTGTCTTGCGAGCTTCGCTCTAAAGCAAATCTTACCTTTTTAAGATTAAGTACAAATTCCACCATATCCTCCTTCATTCCCTTAAGAGTTGAAAACTGATGTTTAACTCCGGAGATTTTAACGGATGTAATCGCCGCACCCGGAAGAGCGGTCAAAAGAACCCTCCTCAGAGAATTACCGAGTGTGTGGCCGTAACCCTGTTCCAAAGGAGAAATAATAAATCTTGCATAGTTTCCTTTCTTGCTTTCTTCTTTTATTTCAAATATTGGTTCATTCATACAAATCACCTCCTCATCTAGCGTGAGTAAAACTCCACAATATCCTGAGTTGAAATGGGTTCAGGAACATCATCTACTGTCGGCAGTTTCTTTACTTTACCAGCTGCCGCTTTCCTTATAAGCCAAGCAGGAATTTTAGGATCTTTTACTTCTAAAAGCTTCTTGACCGCCGGAATCTCCATGGCAGTTGATGTCAGTGTTATTGTCTCGCCCGGTTTTACCTGATAGGAAGGTATATTGACCTTTTTCCCATTAATAAATACCTGCCTATGCGAAACAAGCTGTCTTGCAGCCGGCCTTGTTGGCGTAAAACTAAGTCTGAAAATAACATTATCAAGTCTTCGCTCCAGTAAAGAAAAAAGTGCCTCTCCAGTATTACCTTTTGATTTCAAAGCCATACGTACATATTTTCTAAATTGCTTTTCTAAAACTCCATAAAGTCTTTTGGCTTTCTGCTTTTCTCTTAACTGTCTTCCATACTGCGAAGGTCTTCTCCTAAAACCTTTTGGTCCATGTACTCCAGGCGGCACAGTTAAACGAGTAAGTTTAGCTCCTTTTCCAAATAGGTCGAACCCTTCTCGTCTTGACAATCTATCTTTTGGTCCTGTATATCTTGCCATTTAAACTCTCCTTTTCTTCTTGGCTCTTGGCCCATTGTGTGGAATGGGTGTTATATCTGCAATCATAGAAATTTTGATTTTGGCCGCCCTTATTGCCCGCAATGCCGCATCGCGCCCCGGCCCTGGCCCCTTAACATAAATTTCTACCTCTTTTAGACCAAATTTTTCTTTTGCATCTCTTATCACTTTATCTACTGCAGTAGTTGCCGCAAAAGGAGTTGACTTTCTAGTACCTTTAAAACCAGATGCTCCCGCAGATCCCCAAGCAACCGTATTCCCTGCCCCATCAGTAATGGTTATCAGCGTGTTGTTAAAAGATGCTGATATATAGATTTTTCCAAACTTGATAATCTTTTCCTTTGCTGCCATTAATCAGTTTCCTTTCCCTGTTTCTGTTGTTGCGTCTTTGAAAAAGTTTCTTTCTTAAAAGCACCAATTGTTTTTCTTTTACCTCTTTTTGTCCTTGCATTGGTGCGTGTCCTTTGTCCTCTCACAGGCAACCCCCTTGAGTGCCTAATGCCTTTGTAAGAACCTGTTGCCTTGAGGCGCGAAATACTCTCTCTGACCATCCTTATCAGTCTTCCTTCTATCGGATAGTCTTCCATTTTTGAAGCAATTTTTGATTTCTCATCCGAGGATAAATCCGACACCCTTTTTGAGAAATCAATATCTAAGGAGTTCAATATTTTACCCGACAACGACCAGCCTATGCCCTTTATTTTGGTAAGAGCATAATCTACTTTCCAATCATCTTGTAATTCTACTCCTGCTATTCTTGCCATATATTTAAAACAAAATAATTTTTCTTACCCCTGCCTTTGTTTGTGTCGGGGGTTCTTGCAAACAACATAAACAACGCCACGCCTTCTAACTATCTTGCAATCACGACATCTTTTTTTAACTGACGAACTAACTTTCATGGCGAGTTTTACGAGCCACAAGCTCGCTTATATTGATTAATATTTATATACAATTCTCCCTCTTTCCTCATCATAGGGGGTCATCTCAACCTTGACCTTGTCCCCTGGAAAAATTCTTATATAACGTCTTCTCATCTTGCCTTTTAAGGTTGTTAAAACTACCCTTCCATCCTCTAGCTCCACTCTAAACATTGTGTTTGGTAAAGCTTCTGTTACAGTCCCGTCTATTTGTAAAGTGTCTCTTTTTACCATCAGATAAAATATTATTTAAAACCAATCAATTCATCTCAGTCAAAACAATAGGACCGTTGCCAGTAACAGCGACGGTCTCCTCAAAAAACCCAGTTATTTTACCATCCTTTGTGGATATTGTCCACCCATCATTTTCGACTTTAACTTCGGGCAAACCTTTTGTATACATCACTTCAATAGCCAAAACTGCCCCTTCCGGAATAGTCAAGGTCTTCTCCCTAGGCGCTTTGATAAAACACGGAATTTGAGGAACCTCATGCAAGTTTTTACCAACTCCGTGTCCAACCAAGGCTTTAATAGGATAAAGTTTATTTTTTCTAAGGGTAGTTTGGATTGCCTTTGATATGTCATATATTTTATTGCCAGGATAAGCTTCACTAATTGCTTTTTTTAGAGCAGCTCTACCAACATCCAAGAAATCTCTAACTTCCTTTGTCGGTAATATACCTACGGTAAAAGACGCATCTGTATGAAAACCCTCAAAACACATTCCAACATCAACACTAACTATATCGCCTTTCTTGAAAACAACACTCTCCTTAGGTATCCCATGAACCAAACCCTCATTCACATTTACACATGTTGCCCAGGAATAACCCGGGACCATTTTAAAGGAAGGGCTACCACCTTCCTTTTTTATGAGAATATCCGCTAAATTCTCAATCTTCGCCGCACTTACCCCTTCGTCAATTGTATTCATCAACCTTTTCCTTATTTTGCCGAGCTTCCGGCCCCCTGTAGCCATGGACTTGATTTCATCAGGAGTTTTGATAATTATCTTGTCAGTCTTTTTTCTCATCTACTTTTAGCTGTGCTATTGCATCTTTGAAAATTACTTCAATTGGGCGCTCGCCGTCAATTTCAAGCAAGAATCCTCTTTGGCGATAGTAATTTAATATTGGCTCAGTTTCCTGATGATAAATTTTCAAACGCTTATCAATCGTATCCGGTGCATCATCCTTTCGTCCTCTTTTTAACAACCTCCTCTTGTTCTCTTTGTCTGAAACCTTTAGATAAACAACTCTGTCAATTGGAAATAAAAGATTTTGAGCTTGCCAGAGACTTCTTGGAAAACCATCTAACACTACACCGTTTCCGTGTTTTTTTCCTTCAAGATGTTCTTCAACCAATTCAAGTACAAGCTTGTCTTCCACCAATCCACCAGTATCCATGGTCTGTTTAATCTTTTTCCCTTTGGGAGTATTTTC
>JBAUDN010000064.1:0-1946 GCA_049678105.1 Microgenomates group bacterium | reverse complement strand
TCAAAGTATATAAGAGCTAAAGAGGTCATTCTTGATTCCGAGGCCATAGGGCTTGATGAGGAAACAAAAGCATTAGTTAATTTTCAAACAACAATGACCAGGAGGAGAAAACATGCTATTGAGGAAGCGGCATCTAAGGTACCAATTAAGTTTTATGTATTTGATGTTCTTTATAAAAACGGCAAAAACCTGATGGGGAAAACTTATTTAGAAAGAAGGAAGGTTCTGGAAAAAACAGTTAGAGAAGGAAAACTTTTTCAAATTGTTGACTATTCGTTGACGGATAGCCCCGAAGAGATTAGCAGGCTTAATGCCAAAAAGAGAAAAGAAGGATTGGAAGGGATAATGGTCAAGAAAGCAGATAGCGCTTATGTACCGGGAAGAACCGGGTGGAGATGGGTCAAGATGAAAGAGGCCGAAAAAGCCCTTGGGAAATTGGCAGACACAGTTGATTGTTTGGTGATGGGGTATTCAATGGGGAGAGGGAGAAGGGCCCAGTTTGGAGTGGGACAGTTTTTAGTAGGTGTGAGAGATAAAGAAGAAATTAAAACTGTTACAAAAATAGGGACAGGCTTAACAGATGAGCAATTTAGGGAATTGAAAAAGCGATTGAGCAAGTTGGAAGTTAAAGATAAGCCAAAAGAATATGTTGTTCATAGAAATTTAGAACCGGATTCTTGGGTTAAGTCCTCGCTCGTAGTTGAAATTGCAGCAGACGAAATTACCAAAAGTCCAACTCATTCAAGCAGTCTAGCCTTGCGCTTTCCTCGCCTGGTTCGCTTCAGAGACGATAAATCTGTTAATCAGGCAACAACGCTCTCCGAGGTAAAAAAGCTCTTCGAGTTGCAAAAGGCAGGCCCTTAAGAGTAAAATAGCCGCACATCATGAATAAAGAAAATTTATCTAGCTTATCCAGTCTTTCAGACGAGCAGCTTAAAGAGATTATTGAAAGAGGCAAAGAAGCACAAAGAGAGCTAAAAGAAAGGAAAAGCATAAAGGGTAATATTTTTGTTGACTTTATAGATAGACTAAGTTTATCAACAGGAAAAATTCCTAAATATCCATCTTTGGGGATGATCGAGGAGGATAGGGAGGATTCGGGGAGCACTTAGCAGATAGAAAGAAATAGACTAAAATATAAGGGCCCATTCAATTGTGATAGCATTAAGATATGCCTGACCAAGATAAGGGCCTAACTTCAGAAGAAGCAAAGAAGAAATTAAAGCAGTTTGGGCCAAATGTATTGCCTGAAAAGCCTCCTCCGAATGATTTTGTAATTCTTATTTCTCAACTTAAAAACCCTTTGGTTTATGTTCTAGTGGCAGCAGGTGTAGCCACTTTCCTTTTAAATCATACGTCAGATACCGCAATAATAGCTTTTGCCGTTTTTATAAATACAATCTTGGGCTTTTTCCAGGAAAGACGTGCCAGCAAGGCTCTTTATGCATTAAAAAAACTTATTCATCCAGAGGCGCAGGTTATAAGGGACGGTCATTTATTAAAAATAGATGCTTCTGAGGTCGTTCCCGATGATGTTGCGGTACTTAATCAGGGAGACAAAATTCCTGCAGATGGGAAATTGATTGAAATTAATAGATTTTTTGTGTCAGAGGCAATATTAACCGGAGAATCCGTTCCTGTTACAAAAAAAGAAAAAGACAAAGTTTTTATGGGAACAATTGTTACTTCTGGGAAGGCAAGGATGGTTGTTGAGGTTACAGGAGGAAGAACAGAAGTTGGAAAAATTGCAGAGAGAATTCAAGAACCTGATGAAGACACTCCTTTACGGAAGCAACTCAAAAGATTAAGTAAGCAACTTTCTTTCTTGGTTTTAGGTTTAATAGTTTTTGTCTTTGCTGTAGGTTTATTGACAGGTAGAGAAATAGTTGATCTTTTCACCACATCTGTGGCTTTGGCTGTGTCAAGTATTCCAGAAGGACTTTTGG
>JBAUDN010000063.1:0-2953 GCA_049678105.1 Microgenomates group bacterium | reverse complement strand
AGAGAGATTGCTTTTAGAAATTTGGGATTTCTTTCCCAAGGGTCAAAACCCAATACTTGGGTAAAGCCGGATGTCGGATAAAGAAGACCCGATAAAATCTTTAATGTCGTAGTTTTACCGGCACCATTTGGGCCAATGAATCCAACGAGCTCACCTGGCCCAATTGAAAAAGAAATCTCCCGTAAAGCCCTAACTGTTTTTTTCTTTGGGGAAATCAGGGAGGAAAAACTTCCCAAAAGACCTTGATTTTTCTCTATAACTTCGAAGTTTTTGATTAAATGATCAACAATTATAGCCTTGTCCATCAGGTCAAGTATATCACCTTACCTGGTCACTTGCCTTTTTAGCCTCTTGCCTGGAGTGAAACGAGGAGAGCGGTGCGGTTTAATGGTAACCAATTTCTCTGTTCCCGGAATTTTAACGGTTTTCCCCTTCATTGATATCACCCTAAAGGTTCCAAAACCGGAAAGCACTACTTTTTCTCCTTTAGAAAGAACTCTACCTATTTCGTTTAAAAAAACGTCAACCGATTCATTGGCGGCCCTTTTCGTAAGATGTGCTTTTCTGGCAACTAGATCAATTAACTGCCTTTTAGTCATTACAGCTTCAAAGAATAAAAGAAAGGGAAATAAATGTCAAGTTTTTGGGCAAAACTACTTGGCAGCGGTTGTGTCGGTAGCTCTTACTTCTCTTATAGCAGTTACTTTTATCTGACCTGCATATTCCGCTTCTTTTTCCAAGCGCTTCGCGATATCACGAGCAAGCACTGTCAACTTATCATCATCAATTACATCTGGTTTAACAATTACCCTGACATCACGCCCCGCCTGGAATGCATACACTGCCCCTACGCCTTCAAAACTTCCTGCAATTCCCTCAATCTTATCCATTCTTTTGACGTAATCCTCGTGAGGTTCGTAACGTGCACCCGGACGAGAACCGGAAATTGCATCGGCAATCCAAACAATCACCGATTCAATTGAAGAAAAAGGCTTATCTTCATGGTGTTCGGCAACACTGTTAACAACTTCTTTGGGAAAACCATGTTTTTTAAGAACAGAAACTCCGACTTCAACATGGGTTCCCTCTTCATCGGTTACCACCTTCCCTATGTCATGAAGCAGACAGCCTAGTCTAACTGTCTCAATATCAGCACCAATCTCGTTTGCAATAGCAACACCAATTTTTGTTTCCTCAATCGTGTGTACTGCCAAGTTCTGCCCGTAGGAAGTCCTAAATTTATAGCGACCAATAAGTTTAATAATTTCTGTAGAAAGTTTGAAAATTCCACATTCTTCTGCAATTCTCCCCCCCTCCTCAAGCAAAACATGTTCCATTTCCCCTTTTACTTGCTTTACTACCTCTTCAATTCTCGAAGGTTGAATTCTTGTATCTTTTATTAATCGCTTAAGTGCTCGCTTTGCGATTTCTCTTCTGATTGAATCAAAAGAAGAAAGTCTAATTTCGTCTGATTCATCAAGTTCAATTTCAACACCAGTTTCTCTCTCAAAAGCTCTAATATTCCTTCCTTCTTTACCAATAATTCTTCCTTTTACTTCCTCGCTGGGAACTGAAACGGTTGAAACCGTGTATTCTGCAGAATATTTAGTTGCCCCGTGTTTCATTGCATCGACCAAAATTTCAGCTGCCTTTTCTTGAACCTCCTGCTTTACCCTTTCCTCTCCTGCCCTTATCTTTTTGGCAACATCTGAAGTTATGTCTTTTTGAACCTCATCAAGGAGAATCTTTTTGGCCTCATCCGCAGTCATTTTTGAAGCTTTAGACAGACGGTCTTTTACTTCCTCCTCGCGTGCTTTTAATAAAGTTTCTTTCTTCTCTAAAGCGGCACGTTGTTTTCTTAAATCTTCAATTAATACCTTAATGTCATTTTTTGTCATAATAAATTAACAATAAATATTGGAGAAAAGGAAGTTAGACCCTAGATAAGCAAGCTTAAAACTTCGTTAAAAGGGCTTTAAGCGCAGAAGAAAGCAATTGAGTTCCTTTTGCCATATTTTCCTTTTCTCAGATGTATTTTACCTTTATGTAGAAAAATAATCAATCTGTGAATTCTTTAATTGCCTGCTTGATTATTTCCCAACTAAACCCTTTTCTTGCTAAAAATTCACTCATTTTTTTCTTTGCCTCAAGTTTTGGTAATTTTTCCCACTTATATCTCTTCTTTTCTAAAAGTTGGCAAGCAATTTTTTCTTCATCAATTTCCGCCTCATCAAGAATTTCTTTTATTAAATCGCGATCGATTCCCTTCTGTCTTAATTCCGCAAATAGCGCTCTTTTACCTCTTGGGCGAAAAGTAGTACGTTGCTCAATCCACCACCAGGTAAATTTTTTATCATCGAGTAATTCTAAGCGCTTCAGTTTATTAAACAGCTCTTTGTGGAGGCTTTCATAAACTTTATGTTTCATTAACCAGGTATCTATTTCCTTTTTACTTCGAGGTCTTAAAGTTGTAAATCTTACCAGCTTGTCATAAGTTTTCTGAAATTCGGCTTTTCTGATAATCTCCTCAATCTCTTTCTCTGTTAACTCCTGTTCAACTTTTAAAGCAAGTTTCATCAAGTTTTCTAAATCAATTCCAAAACCAAACTTTCCATCAAGATAAATATTGACGCGTTTTTTATTTTTCTGAGGTTTTATAGCAGTAATAATTGGCACGAGGGTTTTATTTTTTTTCTTCCCCTATTTCTTTAGGAAGCTTTTTACCAGAAGCAACAATTTCCCTTATTTTCTTTTCCAGCTCTCCCGCTAGTTTTTTCTTCTCCTTAATAACCCTTTTTGTTCCTTCTCTTCCCTGGGCAATCACCTTTCCATTGTAATTAAAGAAAGAACCGCTTTTGCTAATTAAACCTAAATCAACTGCTACATCCAAAAGACCACCTGATTTGGATATTCCTTCATCATTCATAATGTCAAACTCAGCAACTCTTAATGG
>JBAUDN010000062.1:0-2865 GCA_049678105.1 Microgenomates group bacterium | reverse complement strand
GTAATAGATTTCGCTCACGTAAGTATTAAATTATTTTAGTAATTTATTTATAATCCTTTTTTTGAAAATGTCAATAAGTAAAAATATTCCGAATATTCGGAATATTTATCAGTTGTGACCCAACGAGTTTGGAATTGGAACCAAATCTTCTCTGAGTTCAAATTACTCTACGATTACTTAACTCTTCTCAAAGGTTCGTACTTGGAGAACTCCCTTTAGGGATTGGAACATGATAGGCTAACAGTATGACAGATGATGTAAGGGGATTCCAAGACACGATTGACTGGTACGATTCCAGCTCAGAAAAATATGCAGAAAACATTGAAAGCATACCGAGCATTTCTCTAATAGACAAGTTTGTCGAGGTGGTGAGTAAAGGAGAAACAGTTTTAGATGCTGGTTGTGCAGCGGGTCGAGACTGTCGACTACTGAAAGACAGGGGGTTAAAACCAGTAGGTCTGGATTTGTCTAAGGGTCTACTAGAGGTAGCTAGAAAAAAACACCCAGACATAAAGTTTCAATATGGAAACATGCTCGAGCTGCCTTTTGAAAACGGTTCTTTTGGTGGAGTATGGGCCCACGCATCCCTTCTTCATTTTGAAAAAACCAAAGATGTTGCCTCAGCACTTAGCGAGTTTAATAGGGTCTTAAAACGCGACGGGGTTCTTCACATCCTTGTCAAAGAACAGAAGGTCCCAGAAAAAACCTCCGTTGTCTCTGATAAGGTTTCGGGTCACAAGAGGTTTTTCCAATGGTTTACTAGAAAAGAAATAGAAACACTGCTAAAAAACGCTGGTTTTTCTATTATAGAGATTCAAGATGGGTACAAAGACCCGGCAGGTCGAAAAGAGATAAGTTGGATTTACTCCTTGTCCAAGAAGCTGTGACCCCACGGGGAGTCGAACCCCGGTTTCTGGGATGAGAACCCAGTGTCCTAGACCACTAGACGATGGGGCCAAAGAACCAGTATATTTTACCTTACTTGAGGCTGAAAAACAATTAATTTGCCGCTAAGAATGCTGGGCGGGTGGTAGTCCTTCTCTTTTTATTAGTTTTAACCAATGGCCATTTTTTCATTGCAACTTTCAAAACCTCATCAAATCTACTTGCAAAAACAAATTTAATATCCTTTTTCACATTTTTAGGAACATCTTCTAAATCTTTTTTGTTGTCTTTGGGCATAACGATTGTTTTAAGACCAGCCCTGTGGCTTGCTATAATTTTTTCTTTTATCCCACCAACCTCAAGAACCCTGCCGCGAAGAGTAATTTCCCCTGTCATACCAACATCACGCCTGACAGGGAAACCGCTTAAAGCAGAAACCAAACTTGTTCCTATCGCGATTCCTGCAGACGGTCCATCTTTAGGAACTGCTCCCTCAGGAACGTGTATATGAACATCAATATCCTTGGCAAAATCCTCTTTCAAGCCCAACTCTTTCCAGTGGGCCTTTGCCCAAGTGAAGGCCGCTTTAGCAGATTCCTTCATTACATCTCCCAACTTCCCGGTCAATGTAAGTTTACCTTTCCCAGGCATTAAAGCTACTTCAATAAAGATTATCTCTCCTCCCGTTGGAGTTACCGATAAACCGGTTGACATTCCAATTTCATCCTTTTTCTCGGCAATTAAAGAAGTAAACTTCCGTGGACCTAAGAATTTGCGGACATCAGCAACTCCTATACTTTTTGGATATTTCTTTCTCTCAGCTACCAGCCTGGCAATTTTCCTGCAAATCGTTGCCAAGTTTCTCTCTAGATTTCTGACACCTGCTTCCCTTGTGTAACGGTTGATTATTTGATGAGCTGCTTTCTCTGTTAGCTTGATTTTTCTGCTTTCCAACCCATGAACTCTTAATTGTTTTGGCCAGAGAAATCCTTTTGTTATATGATATTTCTCTTCCTCTGTATAGCCCGGAAAACTAATAACCTCCATCCTGTCGCGTAAAGCAGGAGGAATAGTTTCTAATACATTTCCTGTTGTAATAAACATCACCTCTGAAAGGTCAAATGCAACTTCTAAATAGTGGTCTGAAAATTCTTTGTTCTGTTCCGGATCCAGAGCTTCAAGTAAGGCTGAGGACGGATCCCCTCTAAAATCAATTCCCACTTTATCTATTTCATCCAACATAAAAACCGGGTTCCTTGTTCCAGCATTCTTAATTCCTTGAATAATTCTTCCGGGCAATGCTCCTACATATGTCCTTCTGTGCCCTCTTATCTCTGCTTCATCTCGAATTCCACCCAAGGAAATCCTGACGAATTTCCTGTCCAATGCCCTGGCAATTGATTTCCCAATAGAAGTTTTACCAACACCGGGGGGCCCGATAAAACAGAGAATTGTAGGCTGACTTTCTCCATCTCCTTTAGCCTTAGTCTTACCCCTTGCTTTCTTTGCCGCTGCCTTTTTAACCCTCATGACAGCCAAGTACTCTAAAATTCTTTCCTTTGCTTTCTTTATTCCGTAGTGGTCTTCCTCAAGTACCTTTGCGGCCTGCTTAATAGAAACATTGTTCGCAGTTGCCTTGCTCCAAGGCATCTCAGTTAGCCAATCAAGATAGTTCCTAATGTAACCACCCTCGGGGTTATGCGGGGAAAGTTGTATAAGTCTTTTAAGTTCCTTCAGAGCTCTTTTCTTAACCTCCTTCGGCATCTTTGCTTTTTTAATTTTCTTTCTGTACTCAACTGCCTCTTCTGACCCAAGCTCTCCTTCTCCCTCCCCAAGTTCCTGCTCAATAGTCTTTTTCTTTTCCCTAAGCATTGCCTTTTTCATCTGGTCCTCAAATCTTTTTTGAGTCTTTTGCGAAATTGTTTTTTCTAGATCTAGAACACTTACCTCCTGAGCAAGAAGTCCTAATACCTTTTTGAT
>JBAUDN010000061.1:0-1696 GCA_049678105.1 Microgenomates group bacterium | reverse complement strand
ATAGCTGGTGCTAGTTTATTCCTCTTGATAATTGGCCATTATAAACAGCCCAAATTATTTAATTATGTTATTGCTTTTTTGGGCGCAAGCTTATTTTCATACATGCTTTTATTTGTAATCTTTAAGGATAATAGGGTATATATCGGAGGATTATACCTTTTAAGACTTTTTGTATACTCATCTTTTTTTCTTTTGGCTTGGAACATAAACCGATCTGAAAAAGGCTTTAAGGAGATTCTTTTTAACTCATTAATTTTAATAACTTTTGCAGTTGCCGTATTCGGTTGGTTGCAATATTTCCTCTATCCTGACGTTAGAAATTTTGTAGTTTGGGGCTGGGATGATCATCTTTATCGGCTTTTTAGCACATTCTTAGATCCCGGATTTGCAAGTATAATTTTGGTTTTTGGTTTTTTGGCCGGCTTGACTAAATATTTACATAGCAAAAGCCGCCTGTTGCTTATCGTGCTTGTGATTTTGCTTGGAGCAGCTGTTTTTACATACTCGCGTGCGGGTTATTTGGCCTTAGCTGGAGGCTTGTTTACACTTGCTTTTTTGAAAAAAAGGTTAAAGCAGTTTTTCCTGGTACTGGGAACTATTTTATTAATTATAATTCTCCTTCCTCGCCCCTCCGGCGAGGGAGTGAAATTAGAGAGAACTTTCAGTATCTATTCCAGGCTTGGGAATTACTCGGAAACGCTAGAGATTATCCAAAAATCACCGCTTTTGGGAGTTGGATTTAATAATATGTGTCTTGCTCGAGAAAAGTATTTAAAAGATGCTGATTTTAGCTCGCATTCTTGCTCGGGGTCTGATTCCAGCTTACTTTTAGTCTTGGCAACTACAGGGATTGTGGGTTTCCTCATCTTTTCAACTCTTATTTATAAAGTAACTTTAAATTTAGGGAAGAATGTATATGCAAATGCCTTCCTGGCCTGCCTTGTTGCCCTTTTAATACACAGCCTTTTTGTTAATAGTTTGTTTTATCCCTGGGTAATGGGCTGGATGGCACTAATGTTGTCGATTTCTTTAAAAGAGATTAAGGAGTGAAATAAACTTTAAAATCAATTTCGGTAAGGTTTCCTGCTTTGTCTTCTGCCTTGATATTAAAGTTATTTTCCCCCTCTCCAAGGGTAGTGAAAAAAGCAAAAATTCCATCTTCATCAACAGCTACGATTCTGCCGTTGATGGTTATAGAAGCTCCTTCCTCGGTTGTACCTTCAATGGTAATTTGTCTTTCTTTAGACCCGTAGAATTCTTTGCCTTCCTCGGGTGATGTTACCTCCAAATCCGGATTTTCATTGTCAAAAGTGACTTTGTAAACTTTTGTTTTTTGACTTTCGTTTCCTGCACCGTCTTTAGCCTTAGCAGAAATAGTGTTTTCCCCCTTATAGAGTTTATAAGTAAATGAGAATTCCCCATCATTATTGGCCAGTATTTCCTCTTCTGCGCTGTTTAGGAAAAGAAGTACAATTGCCCCCGGTTCTGTCTTTCCCGCGATTTCAATGGATACTTCTTTGGTGTATTCAGAGAGACTGTCTAATATTGGTGGGGCGGGGGGAGTGGTATCGTTTATTTCAATTGGTACAGTACTTTTTCGGAGATCTGTTAAAAATGCAGCAAATTTTGCAACAGCGGGGAGCCCTAAAAAGATAAAAACAAGAATAGATATTAAAGTTAGTAATCCAAAGAGAGC
>JBAUDN010000060.1:0-1867 GCA_049678105.1 Microgenomates group bacterium | reverse complement strand
ATAAAGAGCTTGAAGAGTGGGTTAAAAAGATGCGACAATGGAAGAAGCACGGGCTTGATATTTACGCTTATTTCAACAACGACGCACTTGGTTATGCGCCAGACAATGCGGCAAAATTGAGAGAACTTATATGAGAAAAGAAGCTTTTATCCATTTATCTTTTTTAATTTCCTTTTTTATCTTCATTTCTCTTTTTAAATGTTGGATGGATGTTTCCTACTGGCCCTTTTGGCTAGGGGGGATAACTGGTAATTTTCTTCCTGACTTGGACCACTTCATTTATGTATATTTTTTAAAACCTTACGAACTTACTTCTCAAAGAGTAAGTTATATGTTAGGGAAGCGAGATGTTTTAAGGACATTTAGGCTTCTTGCAGAAACGCGAAGTGAGAGAACAAAATTAATTTTCCATTCAGGACTTTTCCAGTTGATTTTGTTGGTTTTGACATTTTTAGTACTTACTTCTTCAGGTAGTTTATTTGGGAGAGGTTTGGTTTTAGCTTTTTTTCTACACCTTTTAGTTGATCAGATGGTTGATTTGGCAGAAATTGGAAATCTTGATAATTGGTTCGGAGGATTTCCAGTTGCTTTCAATGAAAACCAGGCGAGGGGATATTGTTTTATTATGATTTTTGTGTTTTTGTTGTTAGGTTTCTTGTTGTGATTTAGCTGTTGACTTGGGCACGCATTGCTCGGTATAGTGAAAACCGTATGAGCACCATTGAAATAACGGATGCGGATTTTGAAGAAAAGGTTTTAAAGTCAAATACACCTGTTTTAATCGACTTTTGGGCACCATGGTGCGGGCCTTGCAAGATGGCAGAGCCTGTTTTAGAAGAGCTTTCCGAGGAATATGATGGCAAAGTTCAAATTGTTAAAATTAATGTTGATGAGAATCAGCAGTCCACTACAAAATATCAAATTATGTCTATACCAACCACTGTACTTATCAAAAATGGCACTGAAATTGATCGACAAATTGGATTTGCAGGAAAACAAGTTTTTGAGGACCTAATCAAGAAAGGTCTTTAACGAATGGAGGTGAGTAATTTTGGATCCGATTCAAGATAAAAGTCAAGATACCGGTGTAACTACTCCTACAACTCCTACAACAGGAGCAGACCAGCCAGTAGCAGAAGATCAAACCCCTCCGATAACACCGCCCGCTGATCAACCAGTGGTGCCAACAGATCAACCTGCACCGGAGAAGCCGGAGGCAACCATCCCTGAGCCTACAGTTCAAGAAACGCCAGAACCTACTAAAGAAGGAGAGGGTGGTGGAGTGCCTGGAGCACCCCCTGCGGCTTAATGGAAGAAAAAAATGTAGAATACGCACCAAAGCCGAAGGCTGGTGAACCTTGGAATGTAGTGATCATCGGCTCTGGGCCAGCCTCACTTACTGCTGCAATTTATACAGCTCGTGGCGCTGCTTCAACTGTTATCCTGGCCGGAGAAAAATGGGGCGGTCAGTTAATGTTAACAACAGATGTTGATAATTTTCCAGGTTTCCCGGAGAGTATTCAGGGTCCAGAGCTAATGCAAAAGATGAGAAAACAGACTGAGCGTTTCGGTGCGGAGTTTATTGAGAGAAATGTAGAAGCTGTTGATTTTAGCAAAAAACCTTTTGAATTGATAGCAGATGGGCAGAAATATTTGGCAAATTCAGTAATTATTGCAACAGGAGCGGAAACAAGGTGGCTTGATGTGTCAGGAGAGGATAAATTGCGTGGCCGAGGGGTTTCATCTTGTGCCTCATGTGACGCCCCGCTCTTCAAAAATAAAAAGGTTGTGGTTGTCGGGGGAGGAGACTCTGCAATGGAGGAAGCGCTTGTTCTTATAAAATATGCAGATTCGGTAACTATAATCC
>JBAUDN010000059.1:0-6830 GCA_049678105.1 Microgenomates group bacterium | reverse complement strand
TATCCGGATGGGTCTGATACTTGGTATGATCCGGTTCCAACTCCTGGAGGGCCTAATAAACTGGAAACGGAAGAAACTGAAGAAGTGGTTGGGGAGGATGGAGAATCAGTAGGTGAAGACTTGGGCGAGCCGCCAGTTAGTGAGCCTTCGGCGGAATTGAGCGATGGAGATGTTTCTGAAGAGGAAGCCAGGGAATCGGTTGGCGAAGATGTTTCTGGGTCGCAAGACTCTATTGAGCCGCCAGAAACAGACCAAGATAATCAAACGCAGGTTAATGAAAATAGCGAACAAGGGGTTATGATTGAAGAAAGCGAGAATGAGGCTCAAGGAGCTTCCGGAGACGAGCCGGCTTCTGACCCGGAACCGGAGACCGGCGAGCCCCAGTCGAATAACCCCGATCAGCCAAGCGAAAATAATGAAACATCTACTGAATAAGGCCAAACCCTATTTACTTTCACTACTGGTTATTGCTTCACTGGCAGTAATTTTCATCGGTGTTTCCAGGGCGGCTGACCAGACGATTACCTGCGATGCTACCAGTGGTTGTACCGGTTCAACAGGACCATTATTTGAAGAAACAAATATGGCCCCTCTCGACACAGTTACCAGGACGGTTACCGCCCAAAATAATTATCCTGAAAACCGGGATTTTGCCGTTGAAATAGTAAGTGCCACCTTTTCTGATTCAACCCCCTCACTAGCCCAAATTTTGGCTGTCGAAGTTATTGAGCAGGAGTCGGCAAATACGGTTTACGGCCCAAAAACCCTTGAACAATGGAAGACTGACGATTTTGTTATTTTGTCCAATGTTCCCACAGGTGGAGATAGGCATTATGACTTTACCGTTACCATGGCCAATGTGGGCAATAACTATCAAGGGAAAACTTTGGTTTTTGATTTGAATTTAGGTTTTGATGCTTTTCCTCCAAGTCCATCTCCAACTCCAACAACTACGCCCACCCCTGGTCCGCCAGGCGCGACCCCGTGTACAGCCACCGTACCCACCTCGGCGCCAGTCCTTTCTGCTTTTGCCAGTAGTAGCAATACCGTTGTCCTTACCTGGACCACCGTCAGCCCGGTGACCCATTACACCATTCGCTATGGCCTCAGTTCCGGTTCTTACATTTACGGCGCCCCTGATGTTGGCAATGTTACCAGCTATGTCGTCGCTGCTTTGTCAGCAGGAACTACTTATTACTTCCAAGTGGCTGGTGTAAACGACTGCATGCCGGGTCCTTGGTCTAACGAGGCCAGTGCAACTCCAACCGGTCTTGTTTTAGGTATTGCCACCCCCGCGCCACCCTTTGAGCCTCTTGGAGTTTCAGTAGAGAAAGGAGTAGGCGAGGAGGAAATTTTAGGCGAGGAGGCTTGTGCTGATGAATATTATGCTTGGTGGCTGCCTTTGGTTATCCAAGCAATTTTGACCTTTGGATATCTTTGGTTTATTAGAAAAAGAGAGGAAAAAGCCAAAAGATGGTGGTTAATTCCGATTGTTTTGGCAATGTTATCTCAGATAGTTCACGAAATACTGAGCTGTAACTGTGCAACAGGTGAATGGTGCTCTCGCTATTGGTTGCTCAACCTGGCAATCTTGATTGTTTTGCCTTTTGCTTACTGTTTCCTCAAAAGGCGAAAGAAATAAACTTCATAAGCTTGCCAGACATGTCTTCTTAAGTTTAATATGAGATAGTATGAAAACTGCCGAAAAGATTGTCCATTTATTTATTCCCAGGCATACTAATAATCAAAAAGCACGGCTTCTTCATCCTCAAATTTTGATACTTTTTGTTATCAAACTTATGTTGCTTCAGATAGCACTTCAATTTATACCTGCTTCCGGTCTTAAAATACTAGGATATGCGGCAAATATTTCACCGGATGAGGTGATAAGGCTTACTAATGAAAAGAGAGTTACAGCAGGATTGTTTCCACTTGAGGCAAATGATGCCTTAGGACAAGCCGCACAAGCCAAAGGAGCTGACATGCTTAATAGGAATTATTGGGCCCATGTTGCTCCGGATGGAACACAGCCATGGAAATTTTTCATAGATGCTGGCTATAGTTATCGTTATGCAGGCGAGAACCTTGCTCGTGATTTTACTAACCCAAACTCTGCAGTTGAAGCTTGGATGGCTTCTCCTACCCACAAGGATAATCTTCTCTCGGCCAATTATAGAGAAATTGGAATTGCGGTTGTTGAAGGGGATTTAGATGGAATTGATACAACTATAGTAGTTCAGTTTTTCGGTACGAAATATGCCGATATGCCTCCTGCTGTTCCAATTGCAGAGGCACAGCCATCAGCCACGCAAGAACCTCAGGTTACTGCTTCTCCTGTGCCAACTGCTTCTCCAACAGCTGTTCCAGTTGCAGCTAGTTTTCCAAGCCCAACCCCTAGTCCTACCAGTGCAATAGTTGCTGCCCCAACTCCAATACAAGAGGCAGGGCCGGTTGGCAGTAAAGTATTAATCTCTCCATTTTCTACGACAAAAGGTGTTTCTCTAGTTGTGGTTGGTCTTCTTTTGAATGTTTTGGTGTTTGACGGTCTAGTTGCCCGCAGAAGGAGAATTGCTAGAATTGGTGGGCGCACCTTTGCCCATTTATCTTTCCTTGGGATGATTTTGGCGATAGTATTGATATTAAGGGCAGGACAAGTTATATGATGAAAGACATAGCAAAACACATACCGCACTATTTGGCTCTTATAGGTATTTTTATAGCAGGACTTGTAGCTTTCTGGGTTTTTTCATACAATAGGGCTTTTCAGATGGTAATAGCTATAGCCGTGGCTGTTGCCTATGTAGCTTGGGGGATAATTCACCATGCAATTCATAGAGACCTTTACCTGATAGTTGTGCTTGAATATATTATAATTGCCTCTTTAGGTTTGTTTGTGGTACTTTCTTTAATCTTCAGGGCTTAAGTTAATTTTTTACCCCATAGATGGTATAATTTACCCATGTCCAAAGCTAAAAACAGTAGTTTTATAAGCCCCACCAAGGGTGTGATGAGTGCGTCCAAGATGGTAACTGACATTGCCGGTTTTGTGGATGATGAACCAAGCAGTTTTTACCGTCTGGTTATTGGGACCGATTCTCAAACAAAAAAGAAGAATGGTAAGTCGGAGATAGATTTCGTAACGGCAATAGTTATTCATAGAATTGGTCATGGAGCGCGTTACTTTTGGAAAAGAGAGAGGAAGGAAAAAATTCCCGTTCTCCGGGATAAAATATACACAGAGACCTTAATATCTCTAAATATTGCCCAAGAGATTGTTCCCGAGCTTCGAGAGGCCATTTCTCCTGCAAAGTATGATTTGGAAATTCACATTGATGTGGGACCTTTAGGTCCAACAAGGGAAATGATAAAAGAAGTTGTTGGAATGGTAAACGGAAGCGGTTTTGAGGCAAAGACAAAACCTGACTCATGGGGCGCTTCAACAGTTGCTGACAAACACGCCTAAATTCCTCCGATGCTTATTTACCCAGATTAACTTAAGTAAGAAGCTCTGGTTTTCGTTTTTGAACTCCTTGGGTAGCAATGATAAGATTGGCAGCCTTAATTTCTATTGTTATTGGATTCTCTTTTAGGTCTTCGCCGATTTTATTATTAACCCTCTCTCTAAAAACAGTAAGTTTGGCGGGCTTAACTTCCCCGGTAAATCTGGCTACTGAGGCATGGAAAATATCATCATATCTGGGGTAGTGTGGAGCAATTTTCTCTTCTTCGCTGGTTGCGAACTTTTTTTGGGCCCGCTCTAGAACTCTTTCAAAGATTCTCCTTACACGGTAGGTTGCCCCCTGGTTTCCTTCGGCCTCTCCAGCACAAATGTAGGTATCGCGGCCACTACAAACCACAGTATCAATATCAAATTTAAGCCCGACTAAAATGTCTGCGGCCCAACGAAGATGTGACATGTGTTCTCCTTTTTCACCACTTCCTTCTGCCAACCACTGCCTTATCTTTTCCTGTCGCTCGGGAGTCATGTTGTCGAATCTACCAACATGCAAAGTTACATGGGGTTCTTGGTCACCCGTGCCTGCAAATATTATTTCAGAAATACCGAGATTAGAAGTAATGGATTCCATTGGTTCTGTAACTCTTTCCTTGATTATTTGTCGGGATTCTTCGTCAAGTTCTAGTTCCAAAACAAATAACTTATCCATACCCTCTTTGGAGAAACCTACAAAAGGCCTGTATTCCCCCGAGGTTAAAGCAGCTTTCCCAGCTGTTATATTTTTGATTCGTTTAGCATCAAATAGTTCCTGAACCTCTCTTTGAGATCCAGGGCTTTTAAAGGGGTAGACTCTATCTTTGATATCTTCCGTCATACCGAAAAGAACTATACTATAAGTTTAAACAATTTGCAAATTTTATTTATAAATTTTAAGATAATACTCCGCCAGCTCATCCCAGGCGTGAGACTCATTCCACCCCAGGGCTTTATGATCAAGTATGTGGGTATTTTTTTTGATTTTTGGCTCCGGAAATTCTACCTGGTCAAAAAATTCAAGGGGACATTCTATTTTCAGACGTGGACCCAATTCCCGGGCAACAAGTTTGGCAAAATCCCCCTGTGAGCCAACATATCCTGAGGGTCTGAATTTAGCCGGGCTTTCGGCTGAGACAAAGGTTTCAAGGTACCACTTGTATGTCTTGGCGGCCAAAGTTACATTTATGTTGTCGCGTATATATTTAGGTGTCTTAACAACTGGGGTTTCATTTTTAAGCCAGGATTTGACCAAATAACTTACGAATTTTGGATCTTCGTACATGCCAAACACAATGGGTAATATTAATTTTCCAAGTTTTATGTCATGGGCTCTGCAAAAATATCTGAAAACTTCCCAGGTAAGAGTTTTTGATAGACCATATTTATTAAAAGCATCAAGTGGTTTAGAGCCCGCTGGTTCGTTAGCCTCATAAAGGCTTCCGGTTATTATGAGATGTTTACCGCCACAGTTTTTGAATTCTTCTAATACCTTCTCAATATTTGAAGTATTTCCTTTTAAAGCACCCAGCCAATCAAAATCAGGGGATCGGGGATTGGTTGCTTGGGCTGCGTGGTGGCAGAGTACATCCCAAGAAGAGCTTTTTATGAGATCTAAAAACTTATCGTCGCCGAAAGAAACACCTGGGACTATTTTACATAATTCGGATACTAACTTGACTCTTTCTTTTTTTATTCCTTCGTAGTCCTTTGGGTTTCTTCTTAAAATCCCTGTTACCTCATGCCCTGCTTCTTTCAGCTCCTTTATAGTCCAGTAAGCTATGAATGAGCTTGTACCGGTAAATAGAATTTTCATATTTTTATAGTTTCCATTCCCTTAAGATGGAATTCTGGATCGAAATCTGACTGCTCAGAATCTTTTTTTGAGATATCCTTTGGCTTTTCCGGCCATTTCATTCCAAAGGCAGGGTCATCCCACCTTATGACTCTTTCGTGTTCGGGAGAATAAAGCTCGGTGACTAAATAGAGAATCTCGGTGTCATCCTCTAAAGTCATGAAACCGTGGGCGAAGCCTTTGGGAATGTAAATCATTTTGCGATTATCTGATGTAAGTTTTACCGAAT
Organism: Microgenomates group bacterium; assembly: GCA_049678105.1. Lineage (GTDB taxonomy): Bacteria > Patescibacteriota > Microgenomatia > UBA8517 > UBA8517 > JBAUDN01. Next base: position 1,256 of record JBAUDN010000059.1, on the reverse strand, counting down.
GCCATTTGCCAAAAGTTGGGGATTTGGGTCTTAAGTCCAAGGACATATCAAGTATCGAGCCTCTTAGGCAGCGGACAATTCGCTCCTCAGCCTTAGGAGGAACTTGGTAATGAAGACCTCTTAAAGTATGTTTTTTGAGAGTGAAGGAATTATTTATTTGTACAATTTTATTTTCAAGGCTACGATCTTTATATTCGTTAACGCAAAAAAACCTTGCAAAAAAACCGCGCTCATCTTGGCGTTTTTCCAGCTCTATTTCATATAAACCGGCAAGGGGAGTTTTGTTGAAGATCATAGTTTAAGTATAAAGGAAACTCATATTTTTTCAATTTAGAGGCTCGGGCTTCATTGAAGATCAACAACGCGGGCAACGACTCCGTATTTGCCCATTTCACTAAAAAGCACATCATCAATTTTCATCTCCCAGGGCTCAATATTGCCTGATGGGGGCAGGGTCAGTCCTTGGCTGTCATAGGCAAGAGTAATGTGGGGGGTATATCTTTCCATAACCAATGGATGGCCATATTTCTTAACATTTTCCAATTCTTCCGGTGTCATGTCTAATCCTTCTTCCGCTGCTCTGGAAACAGTATCTCTAGCTAGATATTCTGCTAATTTGAGAGCCTCTTGGTGCATGGAACGTAGACTTCCGGTCTTTTCGTTGTTCCAAAACAAAAACTTGCCACCGTAAACCTTGAGTGAATTAAGAACAAGGCTTTCCCCCCTATGCTTTCTTAACCTGAGAAGAAGATCCTTTACCATCGGGAGGGGCAAATTATTGACACGACCGTGGTAAAGGGTGATGTGGGGAACTTTGATCTGAAACTCTGCATTCGGGGCCATTTCCCCTGCCAAGGAAAGAGCCTTCCTCTCCGTTTCGGCGTCGGGCTTTATTACAAGACCAAAAGAGCCGCTGACCTCAGTTGTTTCCGGGGATTTCTTTGCGCCTTTATTTTCGAGGTCAACCTTTTCCGTCATAGAGGAATTATCCTACAACTTCCTGCCTATTTCAAATTTTTCTTTTCAACTCCTGATATTGCAATTTCCAAAATTTCCAAAATTCTACACTTGTCCTTTAGATTTTCTAGAACAATATCAGCACCGGCTTCCATAAGCTGCTCCTTGTTATGAATACCGGTTGTAACACCAATGGCCTTGGCTCCACCCTCTTTTGCTGCCATTATCTCTTTAGGTGTGTCTCCGAAAACAAAAACAGTGTTTTCATTTTGGAAATTAAAGTTTTGACTGGCTTCTCC
>JBAUDN010000058.1:0-8752 GCA_049678105.1 Microgenomates group bacterium | reverse complement strand
GGTTACATCATAGGAGTACAAACCATCTTTTCGTCTTTTGATTATCCCGCAACCAAAATGGCGCTTCATAAGAGCCAAAATGGTCTTTTCTCTTTGGGATACATTAAAAGATAAAACTGGTTGCCACCCCACTCTATAATCAGATTTCTTTCGAAGAGATACATTAAAACTGCCCTCTCCGTCTACGAAACCGGATATGTACCATCCAATTCTCTCAGGAATTTTTACTTTACTCATGTTTTGGCCTTTCCTGCTGATTGTCTCTATTTATCTGATTGTTACTACTGTAATTAAACAGCAGTACAGATAACCTGTCAAGATTTTCCAGCATATAGCCAGATTTTACAACTACAAACTGTATTTATAGTTACTGCTGCCGTTTACCGGAGCTTCTGTTCAGAGCCAAATATCCGAAGATATAAAACCCCTCCCTTTAACTTACCGGCACTGGGCAGGCGTCAGCCCATATACCTCACCTTTCGGTTTCGCATGGACCTGTGTTTTTGATAAACAGCCGACTAGCAAACGTTAGTTGCAACCTCCGCCACAAAAGCTTTGGAGGCAACCCATCTCCCGAAGTTACGGGTAGCTTGTTTGCCGAGTTCCTTAAGAATCCTTCTCCCGATCGCCTTAGTATTCTCTACCTGCCCACCTGTGTCGGTTTGCGGTACGGCTTGATTTGAATCTCACTGCGAGCCTTTTCTCGCAAGCTGAATAACTTGAAATCACCCTAATCTCTTAGGACTCTGCATCACTGCTCGATTAACCAGTTCAGCGGATTTTCCAGCTGATCCTATCTTGCAACTTACACTCGCTATATTTGTCAGCGAGCTTCAAGCATCCTGCTCAGTTAACCCCCAGCTCAAACGATTCAAAACAAGTAGCAGAATTTTAACTGCTTATCCATCGACTACGCCATTACGGCCTCGCCTTAGGAGCCGACTAACCCGTCGTGGACGAACCTAGCGACGGAAACCTTGGGCATTCGGCGGATGTGATTCTCACACATCTAATACGCTACTCATACCGGCATTCTCACTTCCATGCGCTCCACCGTTCCTTACGAAACGGCTTCACTGCCCATGGAACGCTCCCCTACCGCGTACACCTAATGGTGCACACCTCCAGCTTCGGTACCTGACTTAATCCTCGATAAATTTTCGGCGCCCTCTTTCATCGACCAGTGAGCTGTTACGCTTTCTTTAAAGGATGGCTGCTTCTAAGCCAACCTCCTGGCTGTCTATGAAAAAAGACCTCCTTTCAAACTTAGTCAAGATTTAGAGACCTTAGCCGAGAGTCCGGGTTGTTTCCCTCTCGTCATATCAGCTTAGCCCGATATGACTGTCTAGCCGCGTGTTTTCAGAGTTATTCGGAGTTTGGTTGAGTGAAGTCGGTTACCCTCCTTCACCCATTCAGTAGCTCTACCACCTCTGAGCTTATCACGGCCACGGTGCCTAAACACCTTTCGGGGAGAACCAGCTATCTCCAGGTTCGATTGGCATATTACCGCTATCCACAAGTCATCCCAGCCTATTGCAACAGACACGGGTTCGGGCCTCCCTTACGATTTCTCGCAAGTTCACCCTGCTCATGGATAGATCACCTGGTTTCGGGTCTGCCACATACTGTCTATAATCGCGCTTATCACACTCGGTTTCCCTATGCCTCCCCAAGTTAACTTGGTGAAACAAAACAGTAGACGGCAACTCGCCGGTTCATTCTTCAATAGGCACGAGATCACTCCACAAAATGAAGCTCTCTCGGTTTGTCCGCAAACAGTTTCAGGTTCTATTTCACTGGGCGTCTCGCCCTTCTTTTCGCCTTTCCCTCACGGTACTAGTTCACTATCGGTCCTTGTAACATATTTAGCCTTGGAGGATGGTTCCCCCAGATTCCCACAGAGTATGTGCTCCGTGGTACTTGGGATACTCCTAGAGGTTATCTTGATTTCGCATACAAGACTTTCACTTTCTTTGGCCAGCTATTCCAAGCTGTTCTGCTATCTCGACAACTCCCATATTGGAGTCCCGCAACCCCAACTCAATCCCGAAGGATAAAGTTGGTTTAGGCTATTGCCATTTCGCTCGCCGCTACTGAGGCAATCTCGATTGATTTCTCTTCCTCACCCTACTGAGATGTTTCAGTTCGGATGGTTCCCTACCTTCTTTTAATAGTCTGCCCGAAGGCAAACATTTGGAAAAAGGCTGACTATATATAAATATAGCCGGGTTTCCCCATTCGGACACCGCTGGATCAAAGCTTCGTGGCAGCTCCCCAACGATTATCGCAACCATGTGCGTCCTTCTTCGGTGTACAAGGCCAAGGCATCCACTGTCTGCGTTAGTAGAATTTTGCGACCTTTCCCTTCAGTTTTCAAAGAGCAATGTAAATCTCTTGTGTTGTGGACCTGAGCGGATTCGAACCGCTGACCTCTACATTGCAAATGTAGCACTCTAGCCAACTGAGCTACAGGCCCCTAAAAATGTAAAAACCGGCTTTTGAGGCCGGTTACCTAAGAAAAGTGTACAGCTAACTAACCACCGTTATCAATGCCCCGAGGGACCAATGTTTGGTTTAGTGTTGCTCTTTTCATAAAGTAATTGCCTCAATCGGCAGAGATTATTATATATAGGAAGGACTAAGGAGTCAATACAAAAAGAAAAGAGAAAGATTTAGCACCCAGCGAATTCATCATAATTCTACCTTCAAAGCCCGCATCAAATTCCAATTTTGTTCTTTTATGCATGGCTTGTATTCTAAAACTCCCTCTTCTACAAGTTTTGAAATTAGCACTGTTCTTTTCCCACCATACCTATTAGACGAAATACCGAATTTTCTAAAAATACTTCCGAAGTGATTTCTTATAGTCTGATCTGAAATATTTAATAAAGCCGCCAGTTCATTATTGGCCAATGGAAGTCTACAAGAAATTTCTAATAATTGAAATTCTGCTGGACTAAGGCAATACAATTGTGTCTCGTCTCCAGAATTTGGTCTGCTTGCAAGGAAAATTAACCTCTCTTTACCTTGTTCACGGCAGGGGTTGCCTTCCTTATCAACTATATTAAAAATTGGAATTGAGGCCATATTTTTCTGCTCGAGCCAACGAATTTTTTCTTGAATTTTTCTTTCTACCACAAAAACAAATTAAAAATAAATGAGGTTCATGAGAAACGCACGAGCAGATCGTCTGTGTGGGCGATCCTGGGATCGAACCAGGGACCTCTTACTTATCAGGTAAGCGCTCTAACCACTGAGCTAATCGCCCTTAAGTTACCACTAATTTACCACAGATTAAGCCTAAAAACAATCCGTCCTATAATTTTGACATTGTTTGTCTTTTAAGATAAAATATCCCCTACTCTCAAGATTCTCTGATATTTTGCATTGGGAATTTTGGGAAAGCTCTTTAAAAACTTGCGGAAGAATTCTGGGTGAGCAGAAATGTGCAGTCAAAGACTGACTGCAAAAACTGCTCATCCGGAGCAAAAATGGAGAAATCAAATGAAAATGATAAAGAAGGGACTTGCCGCTGTTGGTATCGGTATGACTTATGCCCTCACCGCCGGGGGCTGTGCCCGCTTTATCATTGGGGGGGCACAAAACCCACCGGAGATTCTCGGGGGATTCGCCGTTTCCATCATCATACTACTCGTTATTCTTTTTGGTCTTAACCGTTGCTTTTTTTTAGAACAAAAAGACTAAACCATCAGGGCTAACGCCCGGGAGGAAAGGATGTTCAACAATCTGCTCTATTACGGTGATAACTTAGACATCCTCCGACGCTATGTGAAGGATGAATCGGTGGACCTCATTTACCTTGATCCGCCTTTCAACAAGAATGTCAACTACAATGTTCTCTACTCCGAGCAGGACGGTTCACGTTCACCAGCCCAAGTCAAAGTTTTCGAGGACACCTGGACATGGGACCAAACTGCCGTGACGGCCTATGAGGAGATTGTTGAGGCCGGAGGCGAAGTTTCAAGGGCGATGCAGGCATTCCGTCAGCTACTCGGTAACAATAACATGCTTGCCTACCTATCCATGATGGCTCCACGTCTCGTGGAACTGTGGCGGGTAATGAAACTAACAGGCTCAATCTATCTGCACTGCGACCCGACAGCGAGCCACTACCTCAAGCTGCTGATGGACGCTGTGTTTGGGCCTAAACACTTCCAGAACGAAATAGTCTGGCACTATACCGGAGGGGGAAGAAGCAAACGCTATTTTTCCAGGAAACACGACACTTTGTTCTGGTATTGTAGAGGGCATCCAGCAGTTTTCAACATCGACGAAGTACGAGTTCCTTACAAAAAAACCAGTGGCTATGCTAAAAGTGGAATTGTCTCAAAGGCGGGCAAGAGATATCTACCGCACCCTAAAGGGACACCTGTAGATGATGTTTGGGATATTCCAATTATCAACCCCTTAGCGAAGGAGCGTCTGGGATATCCTACCCAGAAACCAGAAGCTTTGTTGGAGCGCATCATAAAGGCCAGCAGCAATGAAGGTGACATAGTCTTGGATCCCTTCTGTGGCTGTGGAACCACCATCGCTGTGGCGCACCGACTGAAACGCCGATGGATTGGGATAGACATTACCTACCTCGCTACCAATCTTATCAAACACCGTCTCCAGGATACCTTCGGGAACCAAGTATTTAATGAATACGAGATTACTGGAGAACCCACGGACCTCCCAGGGGCTAAGGCATTGGCTGAACAGGACCCATTCCAGTTCCAATGGTGGGCGCTGGGGCTGGTTGGCGCTCGTCCCGCGAACCCGAAGAAGGGATCAGATCAGGGAATTGACGGACGGCTCTACTTTCATGAAGGACCCCAAAAGAAAGGAGAAACTAAGCAAATAATCCTGTCAGTAAAATCGGGCAGTGTTTCGGTGAAAGATGTCCGGGATCTGCGGGGTGTAATGGAGCGCGAGAAAGCGGAGATCGGGGTGTTCATAACGCTCCAGAATCCGACGAAACCTATGCGCTCAGAAGCAGCAGGCGTGGGTTTATATACCTCACCTTGGGGCAAACATCCACGGCTACAAATCCTAACTATAGCAGAGCTTATGGAGAATAAGGGGATCGACTATCCACCATCGCGCCACGACGAAGAAAGTTGATTATCCCTTTCACCTAGCGACAGCCATTTGACCTTTCCGCAAGAACAATTAAATAACCCTCTCTGTCCCTATCAGGACAAAAATTCTGATATACAGAGAGGGTGCACTACAAATTTTTAAATCTACATATATAATGAAAGTATGCAAAGTTTAACAACCCTTCTTTTAAAACTTCCTAGAAATACAGAAGTTACACCAGAAGCAGCCCAAACTTTTCTCTCTGCCTTAACTCAAATTAATACTGTTTCTGGGCTCCAAAAACTTCTTGGTACTAAACCTCAGCCTTTGGCTTTGGAAATTGTACTCTTCAATCAGCAAATAAGATTTCAAATTACCTGTGATAACGACCTTGTCCCTTTTATTGAAACACAAATTCAATCAAACTATCCTCTGGTAATTATTGAAAAAACCCCAGATCCACTTATTGAGCAAAGCTTAGACATTAGAAAACTGATGCTTAGCGGAGGAAGCGTCTATCCAATCGCAACTTTTGAAGCATTTACCGACATTGATCCTCTCTCTTCCATTCTTTCAGTGCTTTCCAAAGGTAACCCTGATGAAGTGGCAATAGTCCAATATGCGTTGGAGTCCACATCAACTTCTTGGCAAGCAAGAGGGGCATCATACGCTGAAAAGGGAACAAAGAATGAAGATGGCACTTATTCCCCGAGAGCGGACCAAAATATAATAAAAGAAAAAATTTCTTACCCAGGTTTTAAGGTTACAATAAGACTAGCAAGTAATACGAAGAAAACTCTAACGGAACTCTGCTCTGCCTTTGGAGTTTTTGCAAGAGCCGATGGAAATAAATTCATTACCAAGAAATCTGCTTCTTTCAAAAAGAAAAAGACAATCAGTAATCTACTTACTCGTTGCGTTGAAGATAATCAAATATTAAATACGCAGGAGCTGGCAACTATTTGGCATCTTCCTAGCGAAAAAATCAAAACCGCATCCATTGTTTGGGGAACATCAGTTCTCTCCGAACCTCCGGAAAACTTACCCGTTGCTTTAAACGCAACAGAGGAAGATAAACAAGAAACAAATTTCTTTGCCAAAACTCTTTTCAAAAACAGAGAGACAATATTTGGGATTAAAGATAAAGACAGGCGCCGTCATGTTTGGACGGTCGGGAAAACAGGAACCGGTAAATCTACTTTAATTGCCAACATGGCGATTGATGATCTTAAAAAAGGTCGAGGGCTGGCTGTAATTGATCCGCATGGAGATCTGTGTGAGATTCTTCTTGACTACATTCCCCGCTCAAGAATAAACGACACTATCTACTTTAATCCTGCTGACAAGGAATATCCTATCCCCATAAATCCCCTGGAAGTTACCAATAAGGAAGAGGCAGAACTTGTTGTCTCAGGTATCGTCTCAATTTTTAATAAAATATTCGGCTTTTCCTGGGGACCCAGACTAGAATATATTCTAAGGAACACTCTTCTGACTCTTACAGAAGTTCCCGGTTCCACACTGAAAGATGTTTTAACAATTCTTACAAATAAAGATTTCAGAAGAAGAGTGGTTGAAAAAATCAGGGATCCTGTACAAAAGGACTTCTGGCTTAATGAGTTTGAAAAAATGCCGGACAGACTCCAAAAAGAAGCTATTTCCCCTATTCAAAACAAGGTTGGTCAATTTGTAACTTCTCCTTTAATAAGAAGGATTATTGGTAATCCCAAGAGCTCAATACAAATTGATCAAATTATGAACGAGGGAAAAATTCTTATCGTAAATCTTTCTCAAGGACGTCTGGGAGAGGACAATTCAAGTCTTCTTGGAGCAATGGTTATTACCAAAATTCAACTTGCTGCAATGCACAGGGTTGATGTACCAGAAACACAGAGGCGTGATTTCTATCTTTATGTTGATGAGTTTCAAAACTTTGCCACAACTTCTTTTATTAAAATTATGTCTGAGGCAAGGAAATATCGTCTAAATATCATGCTTGCCAACCAGTATATGGCACAAATTCCGGAAGAAGTTCAAAAGGCAATTCTAGGGAACGCGGGTTCCATTGTATCTTTTTCGGTCGGCGCAGAAGATGCACAAATCCTTCATAAAGAGTTTGCGGAAGTTTTTTCGGAGAACGATCTTGTTAATCTTTCTAACTTTCAGACTGCCATCAAACTTATGATTGGCGGACATTCGTCAAGGCCCTTCTTGGCCCACACCCTTCCACTACCTGTTTCAAGAAACCAAAATAGGCCAAAAGTAATCAGGATCTCAAGAGAAAGATGGGCTAAAACAGAAAAAGAAGGACATAAAGATAGACCAAACCCCGCACCAAGAAATACCCCATAATCTTGCGTTCTCCTCTAAATACTGATATAATTTTCCTGCTGTTAAACTCTTTAAGCAATTGGTCCTTTTAAATACAAAAGCAATCAGGTAAAAACCAAAAGGAGGCTTTACCATGCTAAAACGTTCTATCCAACTCGTAGGCCTTTTGCTAATAGGCCTTCTTGTCGTTCAAATTCTCAATTACTCGTTTGACTTGATAGTAAGCCCTGGTAGAAGAAATATTCAAATTGCGCGATGTCCGCAAGGTAGCGACCAGAGACTGAGAAACTACTCTGGTAGCATAGCGCATTTTCTCGATGAGGAAAATGTCGCGTACAGAGACTTTGGGGACAACCACGCGAAGATTGCCCTAATGTTCAAAGAATTAGAGGGTAAACACGAAAGTCTCGTCTACCCTGGATGTGCGGAGTTTCTTTTCCAAACATACTCTCGCTACCTTCACTTTGAAATAAGGGCTTACGAGGAATTAGCAAAAGGAGGGCTAATCTCTCAAATCCTATTTGACTACTATCACATGCGGGCGGGGCAGGAACGATATCTTATGCCATTCATCATGAGCATTATCCTTCCCCCTCCTCCACTGCGAGACGATGGCCAACTACATGCTTAAAGGACTGTAAAATTTAACAGCACAAAGGAGGTGTCCCAAAAAATATTTCTAAAATGGGACACCTCCTAACAACTACATCTTATAACCCCATAGCTTGACAGGCGTGTATTTTTTTGTTATATTCCTTTTAGTCTTTCCCCTTGCCCCTTGCGGGTGGAGTATGGGAAAAACTTTTAACAAGTTAGTTCTTTAACAACAGGAAAACAACTTTTCTACGCGTTTTGCGTAGAAAAATGCAAATTGTCAATAAATCGCAAAGCCAAAAGAGGCAAAAACATATTTAGCTGCGGATAATGAAGATAGCGCAGAAAGGGAGGGACAAATAAGGAAAAAACGAAAGAAAGATTGCCTGAGACAGACCATATTAGTGAGGAAAGGAAAAGGAAATGAAGAAAATATGGGTTATTGTCGCTCTACTCGCACTGCTGATCCCACTTGGGACATATGCCAATGAGCAGCAATCACAGCCGCAATGTCCTGAACAGCCGCAATGTCCTGAAGGGATGATCACAGTACAGGAAGCGCAGTGGGTGGATGGTACTGAGTCGTGCCCGACCAGAACCTTCCAAGCCAGTCGCTCGGTGTGCCCGCCAGGATACTCTCATGAGTCCTCTATGCATCCCGGATACTGCTATAAAGGCGGCTGGCCCAGCTGGCCGAAGGACTATGCGCCAAAGATCGTGGAGACCTTTGGCCCCATCACTG
>JBAUDN010000057.1:0-1592 GCA_049678105.1 Microgenomates group bacterium | reverse complement strand
GTTTATATGCGTTAGTTTTAGCGTGGAAGAGGGAAATTAAAAATATTCAAAAACCTATTTATGGAATACTTCTTGGCTTAGGAATAAGTTCTTATTGGTGGTTTCCAGCCTTGATTGAAAAAAAACTTTTGGTAAGTCAAACACTTTTTCCTTATATCGACCACTTTCCGTTTATAAAACAGTTGATTATACCTTATTGGGGCTATGGAAGCTCTGTCTGGGGACCGACAGATGAGCTCTCTTTCCAGATAGGAGTTGTCAATTTGGTATTAGTACTATTCGCTGGAATCTGGTTTTTAAAACGTAAAGTGAAAAAGAATTTTAGTGTTACTTTTTTAATAATTTGCTATTTTCTCTCTGCCGTATTTTTAATGAATATTCGTTCAAATTTTTTGTGGAAAGCATTTTTCCTTGCTGATTATATTCAGTTCCCATGGAGACTTTTAATGATTACAACATTTTTAAGTTCATCTTTGGTGATTGTCTTTAACAGGAAAAAACTTAGTTCAAAAATACTGGCAATTTCAATTGTGGTTTTGAGCATGTTATTAACGTTGAATTATTTTAAACCAAGCGAATATTATTATCCTGATGATGATTATTTTTTAAAGCGCTTTTTTGCAAATAGAACTATTGAAGGAGAAAGAGACAATATTTCTGACCAATATAAAAATTACAGTGAGGATTATTTACTACTTCCCCTGACAGTAGACGAAAGACCCAATAGTTTCCCTGACGAAAAAATAATGTCTTCTGATGCGGAAGTTGTAAGTATAAAGGAAATTAGTGCTGTGAATTATGAGAGTAAAATAGTATCGGATACCAACTCTCGTGCAATAATAAATTTTTACCATTTTCCAGGGTGGCAGTTAAAAGTTGATGGGGAAATAGTATCAGCGGAAATATTAAAACCGCTTGGCAACATGTCTGTAGAGATACCACCAGGGACCCACACATTATCAGTCGAATGGAAAGAAACACCCTTAAGAAAGGCGGCGAATATCGTAAGTATTTTTTCAGTTATAATTACCACGATGTTTTTTGTTTTTCGGGGTAAAAGAAAGCTAGTATCATGAAGAGAGGGAAATATTTATCTTATCTGCTACTTGTCATTCTCCTAGGTTTCTCGTTAAGGGTGTCTTTTTTAGATGAATATCCCCCAGGAGTCAGTTGGGACGAGGTTTCCCATGGGTATAACGCTTATTCGATATTAAAAACAGGAAGGGACGAATGGGGCAAATTCCTTCCCCTTTCCAATTTTCGGGCATATGGAGATTATCCTTTATCTCTCAATCTATATCTTACAATTCCTTCCATAGCCATTTCTGGACTTAACGAATTTTCTGTAAGATTTCCCCATGCACTTTTGGGAACCCTAACAATTGCGGCTTCCTATTTTCTTGCATTTGGACTTACCAAGTCTAAAAAAATCTCATTACTAACGTCTTTGTTAATAGCGATTGAACCCTTTAATTGGTTTCTTTCAAGATTTGTCGCCCAGTCGAACTTATCGGTATTTTTTCTTACGGCGTCATTGGCAGCTTTTTTTAATAGAGAAAAAAATAAAGTTCTTTTGCCACTTTCTGTAATAT
>JBAUDN010000056.1:0-8794 GCA_049678105.1 Microgenomates group bacterium | reverse complement strand
TGGAGGACTTTATCGAGGTTGCCGTCAACTATATTTTCTAAATTTCCCCATGACTTTTTAATTCTGTGGTCGGTAACGCGATTTTGGGGAAAGTTGTAGGTTCTTATTTTCTCAGCCCTCATACCTCGGCCGATGGGACTTCTGTAGCCGGCGATGGTTTTTGCTTTTTCTTCTTTCTGTTTTTCCCAAAGTTTGGCCCTAAGAAGTTCAAGGGCGATTTTTCTGTTTTGCTCCTGGTGTCGCTCTTGCTCACTGGTTACAACAATTCCCGAGGGGTAGTGTTTTAGTCTTACGGCGGTTGAAACTTTTTGGACATTTTGTCCACCTTGTGTTGAAGCTCTAAAGAATTGCCACTCAAGTTTTTTGGGATTTATTTCAATGTCTTTTTCTTTTATTTCCGGCAGTACGGCAATGGTAGCTGTTGAGGTATGGACTCTCCCGCGCTTTTCGGTAACAGGAATTCTTTGGACTCGATGAACCCCTGCCTCATTTTTTAGTAGATCAAAAACAGCAGGACCTACGATTTGAATAGTACCTTCATCAACAGGAGAAACCTTCCAATTATTTTTTGTTGCATAACGCATATACATTCTGAGTAAATCTGTTGCCCAGATTTTTGCTTCATCTCCGCCTGCAGCTGATCTAATTTCTACGTATATTTTTTGGTTTTCTTTATTCATGGTAAGAAGTGAAGGGTATTACCCTTTTTTACGAAGCTCTTCGAGAGATTCAGGTTTTTCCAGCTCATCCTGAATTCTTTTAAGCTTCCTGCGGCGCCTCTTTTCAGATTTGGAAAAAACTTTCTTTTTGGCCGCTTTTTGCTTTGCCTTGAACGCATCAACCCGACCTGCAATATCTACATACTTCATTTGACCGGTATAGAAAGGATGGCAGGCACTGCAAACTTCAACTTTAATTTCAGGTACAGTTGCACCTACACTGAAAGTATTACCGCAGGCACAAGTTACCTTTGCATTTTCGTACCATTTAGGATGAGTTTGTACTTTCATGATATTCCTTAAATTTATTGATTGCTATATCACAAGCTTTGCTTATAGAGCCTATTTTACCTTCTTTTCTTGTATTCGGCAATTACTACACCTGTGCCAATAATTACTGCTCCGAAAATGAAGGAAGCCGTAATTTGTTCTCCAAGCCAGAAAATTGCCAGTGGTGTCGCAAAAAGTGGCTGCAAGTATCGAAATAGCACTGCTTCGCTGACCTCTATAGACTTTTGTCCAAGGACTGAAAGGAAATAGGCTAAAGTTCCAGATAAAAGAGCCATATAAAATACTCCAAGATGATACTCGATTGAGAGGGAAGTAATTGAGTTAACGATATTTGGGAATCCATAAAGAATGCCTGTTATAGGGATGATGGTTATGGCTCCTACAACAAAGCCGAGATTTATTAATGTTAGTGGTGGTACTTTTAATTGGACAATCCGTTTTGCAAGCAATACTGCGCTACTGTCAGCTAGAAGGAATAGAAAGATAAATAGGTTTCCAGATAAACGCACATCGGAGTGATTCATAATAATAGGGGAAAAAATTGTAAACAGAGAACCGAGCAGTACTATTGAGATACCAATCTTCTCTTGTCGAGTGATATGGTCTTTAAAAAATAAAATTCCCCCGATTGTAACAAGAAGGGGACCACTTAGTGTAATTAGAGTTAAATCAAGAACTGTTGTTTTTTCTAGACCAACAAAAAGTGTTCCAAGAGCGATTGTAAATGCCAGTATGCCATATAAAAAAACCAGAGGGGCGGTGGTTTTAGGATCGGGCAATTTTACGCCTTTGATTAGGAAAAAGATAATTGAGAATGTCGCAGAAATTACAAGCCGGTATGTAAGGAAAGGCAAAGGATCAATTCCCCCAAGAGTGAATTTAATAACAGGGCCCGCAATTCCCCAGATTGCGGCAACTATTAGAAGATAAATATAAGCTCGAGTTCTATGGGGAGTCATTAGGAAATTTCTTGAACTAAATCTTGAACTTGAACAGATTTCTGTTTTCTTGTCGTCATGTTTTTCAAAACAACTTTGTTTTCTTTAACTTCTTCTGGTCCAATAATTACCACCCAAGAGATATCCTTCTTATCCGCATACTTTAGTTGCTTGTCAAGCTTGGTATTTTCATCAGGATAGAGCTCGGTATTTATTCCTTTTTCTCTCAAGATGCTTGCAGTTTTAATAGATTGATCTAAAAGTTCGGGAGAGAAAATTATAACCAAGACAGAAGTTGGGGTCCTGGCAACATCCGGCCAGAGGTTTAATTCCTCAATTACATCAGCAGTTCTATCAAGACCGATGGTTGTTCCTGTGGCGGGCAAATCTGGACCGCCCAAAGTTTTTAAAAGATTATCGTACCTACCGCCGCCCGTAATTGAACCAATCTTCGGTGTTTCAACAATAGACTCAAATATCGGCCCCGTATAATAATCAAGGCCTCTTGCAAGAATCGGATCAAACTCTATATTTTCCGCACCCATTTTTTTGGCATATTTAATTGTTTGTTTTAAGAAATTGTCCGGCTTGGCCTTGTTTATCACATCAAAGAGGTTTTTGACTTGTTCATTTTTAAGCCCTTTATCAAGAAGCTCCTTTCTTACCTCCTCTTTTGGTTTTTTGTCTAGTTTATCTATTGATTGAATTACGGTAGGCCACTTGTCTTCGGGGATAGCGGCTTTTTCCATCGAGGCAAAAAGCACTTGACGGCTATTGACTCTTATCCGAAAAGCCGGGAATCCCAAAGCTTTAAGCGAATCACTGGTTATTGCAATTATCTCGGCATCGGCCAAGGGGGAAACAGAACCTACTATATCAACATCACACTGATAAAATTCTCGGTAGCGTCCTTTTTGGGGCTTTTCCGCTCTCCAGGCGGGCTGGATTTGGTATCTTTTAAATGGTCTGGGTAAATCCTGGTATGAAGAAATTGCTCGTGCGAGAGGTACGGTTAGATCATACCTTAAGCCAACACCTCTCCCCCCCGGGTCTTTAAAAAGATACATCAGTTTTTCCGCCTCTTTGCCATACTTTCCACAAAGAACTTCTTGATATTCCAGAGCGGGTGTTTGTAGTTCTGAAAAACCATACTTTTCAAAAACGACACGTAATCTCCTTATTACCTCATTTCTAATAGCCATTTTTTCAGGTAAAAAATCCCTGAACCCTTTCAGAGTCTGTAATTTTGTTTTATTCATACTCTTTTTCATATTAGCTTTTCCTCCATTAAAAAACCAGCCGGTTGGCTGGTAAGAGAACCACATAAACCACCAACCAACCTTAGGCTGGTAGGTGATGATGGGCTATAGCTTCAGAGAAAATTTGCATGTTGGTAGATAGTCTAACAGGCAAGATGAGACTGGTCAAGCCTTTACAGCCCCCAGTTTTATGAGTCGCTTACACGATTTATTCTTCTGGCTCTGGTGAGGGTGTAGGTGTTGGGGAAGGGGAAGGTGATTCCGCGGGGATTACAAAAAGTGTTCTTGTCTCCAGCGTAGCCTCGCTGGCTGTGCCAACGGCAATAATTACGTTGCCCTTGTCTATCTCATCTAACTCTGGTCCTTTCCAGCTTTTGCCAAACTCTGCTGTCCACTCTCTGCCGTCGCTTGCGGTTAATGTAATTTCTTTTTTACCTATTTCATCAACTTCGCCGTAAACAGCCTTGCGTTTGGTTGGTTCAATTGGCGTTGTGATAAGAACGCGTTTTGCAGATAAAACTCCGTTCCCGTTTTTAAAGCCCATGGTAATAATGAAATCGCCAATGGCTACATCCGAAAACTCAACCACTTTACTTACCTTGGTTATTTTAACGAAAGCGGTTTCTTCATCGTCGATTGAGATCTGTTGAATTTCGCTCGTATCATTTTCCGTTCTTGTGAACACGAATTTATTAATTTGAAGCGTTTGCTCTGATATGTCAGTAACAGTGCCGATATAGGCAAAGGGAACACTTCTTGCCTCTTCAACTTTTTGTTGGACTTTATCTCTGACAGAGTCAGCCTCCTCGGTAGCTGATTCTTCTTCTTCCTCATCTTCTCCGATTTGTTTAGCAAATTCTGTTGAGTATACAAAAACGAGTCTTTCTTCAACTTGAGCACCATCTTCATCAAATGCGGTTATTACTATCTCGTTTACGCCGCCTGCAGTATCAACCTCAACCTCAAAAGCGCCATCCTCATCGGCATTTATAATGTAGTCTTCATCTTCTGCGGAAACTGATACCCAAGCTCCGGGTTTGGTAACCCCCGAAAGAACAGTCTGGGAGCTAGTTATAACTTGATAGTCTTGCGGCTTGGCAATGGTTATTCCAAAATCTGCTTGAGCGGCTTCGGAAGAATCTTCGGGAGCGGAAGTTTTGACGCTTTCCGGTTTTAGAGCAACATTTGCTCGCCAAACACCAAAGGCTATTATGAGTCCGAAAGTTACTCCTGCTAAAATTGCAAACAAAATTTCTTTACGCATAAAAAAGGATGTGCCTTAATATAGGTAACAACTTTACGCTTGTCAAGTATATTGGGTTTTGTTACGATGAGCAAAGCGAAACGCAAGTTTTGCTTTAGATGACACTATGGAGATAGTTTTTCTTGGCCACTCTTCTTTTCGATTAAAGGGTAAAACCGCAAGTTTGGTTACCGACCCATTTGATCCGGAAATGGTTGGATTGAAGTTTCCCAAAGTTGCCGCAGATATAGTAACGATTTCCCATGAACATGAAGACCATAACAAAGCAGAATTGATAAAAAATATCAAAAAGATAGTGTCCGGCCCTGGCGAGTACGAAATAAATGAGGTTTCGATTATCGGAATTTCCTTATACCATGATGATAAAAAAGGGAAACTAAGAGGAAAGAATACAGTATATGTAATTGAGATGGACGGACTAAGGATTGTGCATCTCGGAGATTTGGGACACAAACTTTCAGAGAAGATTCTAGAGGCAATAGGAGATGTTGATATCTTAATGGTTCCGATCGGAGGAGAATATACAATTGGTTCAATGCAGGCCGCCGAAGTAGTTCGTTCAATAGAGCCGAAGATAGTAATACAAATGCATTATCAAATGCCAAAGTTAAATCCTGAGATTTTCAAGAAATTATCCACGGTTAAACCCTTTTTGACTGAAATGGGCTTGCCCGTTGAAAAAACAGATAAATTAAGTATTAACGCAGGGACAATCGGTGAGGAGCAAAAAGTCATTGTTTTAGAGATAAAACAGTAAAAACTGCCCGATTTTCTTCTTTACTTACATTGTTTTTTCTGTTACATATAATTTGCCATGGCGAATCAATTGCAAGTCCGGATTCCACCTCATTCCAATGAAGCGGAAGAGTCTGTCCTTGGAGCTTTTCTTCTTGATAAAGATGCGATAATCGCAGTTGCCGAGTTTTTATCCGCCGATGATTTTTATGATGAAAGGCACAAGGCGATATTTGAAAGTTGCATTGATCTCTACGAAGGTAGAATTCCAATAGATGTTTTGACGGTTGCTGAGAGGTTGAAAAAAAAGAGGAGCTTAAAAAGGATTGGCGGAGCAAGCTATCTTGCGGAACTTGCAAATAAGGTACCCACGGCTGCCCATGTCGAGCATTACGGGAAAATTGTAAAAGATGCAGCAACAAAAAGATCTTTGATGGTTGCCGCAACAAAATTAGTTGATTTATCTCTTGATGATAGTTTGGCGGCAAACGAATTGTTAGACAGGGCAGAGTCGGCTGTTTTTTCTCTTACTCAAAAACATCTCCCCGGCGCTTTTACATCCGTAAGAGAGGCACTAACTGAAAGCTTTGACCGGCTGGATGAGCTTCACAAGCAAGCAGAAGGGTTAAGAGGAGTTCCGACCGGATTTAAAGACCTTGATGATACATTGGCCGGAATGCAGCGCTCCAACCTTTTAATTCTGGCGGCAAGGCCGGCAATTGGTAAAACTTCATTAGCCCTAAACATTGCTCAGAATTTGACAGTTAAGTATGGACAGCCCGTTGGCTTTTTCTCTCTGGAAATGAGCAGGGAAGAGCTTGTTGACAGATTACTGATTACTCAGGCTGATATAGATGCTTGGAAATTGAAGACAGGTAAACTTAGCGAAGAGGACTTTACAAAACTATCAAACGCAATGGGAGAATTAGCCGAAGCCCCTCTCTTTATTGATGACACGCCGGCGCTGTCCATTTTGGAGATGAGAACAAAAGCCAGGCGTTTGCAGGTTGAGAAAGGCGCAAGTCTAATCATTGTTGACTACCTCCAGCTCGCAAGGAGTAGGCAATTGGAGAACAGAGTTCAGGAGGTATCAGAAATCTCTCAAGGTTTAAAGAATTTGGCAAGGGAGCTAAAACTTCCTATTCTTGCTGTTTCTCAACTTTCTCGTGCGGTTGAACAAAGAGGAACAAAGAGGCCCCAGCTTGCAGACTTAAGGGAGTCTGGGGCATTAGAACAAGACGCTGATGTTGTGATGTTTCTTTGGAAAGAAGATGATGAAAAACCGGAAAATGTAGTTTTGGATGTTGCCAAGCACAGAAATGGTCCGCTTAGATCCATAAAACTTTTCTTTAGAGGAGATAGAATTAGATTTTATGGAAGAGAGATGAAAAGGGAAAAGTGAGTTACTCCAGTTTAAGCCCAAACTCTTGCGTCAAGCTTATGAGATACTTTAGTTCAAGATTGCACTTTCTGGCAATTGTTGAGAAGTAATCTTGTCTTACCTCCGGAGGCATGGTACTCATGTGCGTTTGAATTATTTCATTTTCTGGGACTCCCATTAGTTGAGCTGACCGATGGACTTCTTCAACCTCTACAGTATGAGAGAATCTTTCAAAAGGGGATAGAGAGCGAGCTCCGGATTTTTTGAAATAAGCCTCAGAGGCGGCTAGTACCACTTCCTTTGCACGATTTCTATAATATGTTCTAGTTGATCTTTCCATGAACAAAGTATTTGTAGGGAAGCATACCAAAATATTATGGGGTAATCAAGTTTGGTGCCGAGGGAGGGACTCGAACCCTCACGAGGTGTTAGCCTCACAGGTTTTTGAGACCTGCGCGTCTGCCAGTTCCGCCACCTCGGCTTAACCTGTATTTTACCACAAAAAAGGGTAAAATACGTATATGATTGAGGCTACTAATTTAAAAAACGGCACAACCTTCTTAATGGATGGCAAGCCGTATAGGGTGATTAAATATACACACCAAAAGATAGCAAGGGGTGGGGGGACAGTAAAACTTTCAGTCAGAAATTTGGCAACCGGAGGATCGGAAGAAAAAACGTTCAGCTCATCAGCTAAGGTGGAAGAGATAAATACAATTAAGAAACCGCTTCAATATCTTTACAGCGATGATACAAATACCGTCTTTATGGATACTACTAGTTTTGAACAAATTGAAATACCTTTGACAGTTGTCAAAAATCAGCTTCCATATATTAAGGAAGGGCAAAATGTTGATATCTTGTTTTGGGAAAACAAACCTCTTTCGGTGGATATTCCGCCCAAAGTTACCTTAGAGGTAGTAGAGACTGTGCCGGGGGTGAAGGGTAATTCTGCGACTAATATTTATAAGCCGGCAAAGTTGGAAAACGGACTTAAGATTAAAGTACCACTGTTTATCAGAAAGGGAGATAGAATTAGGGTTGATACAAAGACAGGGGAGTATAGGGAGAGAGTGAAATAAAATTTATGCAAGAATCCACAAAAATGCTGCTGCAATCGTAATTATTTGCGTTAAAAGCCCAGGAATAATCTCCGCATCTGCTTGAATGGATTTCTGAAAGGCAATCCACTTTTTGATAAATTTAGATTCTACATCAAAGAAGAAGTATGGACCTTCTATAATATCGGGCAGTGCTGAAAAAAATGATGCGGCAAGAATTGTTATTGTGTGGTTTATGTCGGGAAGAGCGCGGGAAGCAATGAAAATAGCTAAGGCACAAGCTATTGTTGCATCTACAATTACAATTCTAGTGCTTTGTTTGGTGATTTTCCCGAATTTGTTCTTTTCGGTGTTTAAATGAGGGTTCCAGTGAGGAACTCTTTCAAGTAAGAAATGACTCCCAAAAGCAAGTGGGATAGCCAGGGCAGGGTTTACCACCTTTGTAGCTATTGCTGCCCCCACAACAATGTGAGGCGTTTCTAGCACAATGCTTTTAATGATAATGCTGCAAAGTGACTAAGTCAATGTGTTACTGTTTCTAAAACTTGGTATACTTTACTAAATAGCATCAATCCATGCTTACAAGAACGATTTTTAATATAGTTGGCACATTACTCTTTTTATTTATCTATTGGAAGAAACTTAAAGAGGATTATGCATCAAAGAATGTGTTTACAGCGGCTTTTTATATTTTGATACCCATTGGCCTTGCGGGTTTTTTGTCTGCGAAGTTTTTCCCCGCATGGTGGTTCTGGGCAGATTTATTGGGTATATCTTTAGGTTTCACAGTTGGGGTAATAAAGTTCAAATTTAGATTTTTCGAAAACCTGGAAGCTGCAGTGATTGCTATATTACCCTGGCTTTCTTTTGTCTTTCTGCAAGATTCTATATTGACCTCAAGTCTGTCTTCATTGATTGGTTTTGTGGTCATAGTTGCGACTATTGTTCTCTATACTTTTCTGGATGCGCACTACAAGAAATTCACTTGGTATAAATCAGGAAAAGTTGGTTTTGCAGGATTGACAACTTTGGGGGTATTTTTCCTAATAAGGGCAGCAGTTGCGGCGAGTTTCCCTTTTGTGCTATCCTTTTTGGGACCAATAGATAGCATTATTTCAGGAATGATATCCTTTTTAGCATTCCTAC
>JBAUDN010000055.1:0-9046 GCA_049678105.1 Microgenomates group bacterium | reverse complement strand
ATATTTTGGAAGTACAGAAAAAACTGCTTTCAATGCCCTAAGTGATTCTGTTGAAAAAGTAATAAATGAGTTCTTAGATATTTGGGGAGATGTTGAAATTGCAGCCGCAGTTATTGTGGATGGTGTTATTTATACCGCCTGTGGTGGAGGAGCACAAGCAGCTGTTTTTAGAAACGGAATACTTGCAAAAATATTGGTTAGCAAAAAAGAAGATGTTGTTTCCGCCTCAGGCCACCCCAAGACAGATGACATTTTCTTACTAGGAACCTCCAAAGTGTTTACGGCCATAAGTCAAGGTGTCATTAAAGCAGCACTAGAGGGATCGGGATTAAATGAAGCAATTGAGTCTTTGGCACCAGCAGCTCACGCAATGCCTGATTCGGGAAATTTTGGACTTGTTTTGGTCAAGTTTGCAACAAGACCGGTTATTTTAGGAAGACCAACTGGAGATAAATTGCCTAAAAAAGATAAAAGACTGGAGGACCGACAAGAGCCAGGACTAAAATACCCCAAAATTTTATCTGCCGCTGCCAGTCCCTTATCTCTAATCTCTTTTCAAAAGATAAAAGAGACAATTTCCTCCTTAATCAAAGGAAAAGCGGGCGAGCGAAAGATATATGTTCGGGGAAGGGAAGAGGAGTTTGATGTTCAAAAAAAGAAGGTAACAGTTTCCATCGGTGCAATTTTGGTTGTTTTACTTATCGTTAGCATTGGGTTTGGGATAAGACAAAAACTGGCTCGAGATGAACGTTCTCGCTATGAAGACAGGTTAAAGCAAGCCCAACATGAATATGATGAAGCACAGGGGCTTTTTACCCTCAATCCCGAAAGAGCAAGAGAGCTTTTTAGAAATGCAAAAAATCTTGTTATTCAGATGGAAGAAGAAGGAGTTGAAGATCCCGAGTTAGAGGAATTGGTTTTACTTCTCAAAGAAAATGAAGGCCAAGTTTTAGGGGAACATACCGTTGAGCCAGATCTTTATCTTGATCTCTCCATATTAACCGATGGTTTTAAAGCGGATAAAATGGTTGCATCCGAAGGAAGGCTTTTTGTTTTAGACAAGGAAGGTAAAAGAGTTGTCCAAATAGAACTTGAAACTAAAAGAACAGAAGTTGCAGCAGGTGCAGAAGATGTTGAAGAGGCAAAGGATGTTACGGCATATTCAGATAGAATCTTTGTTCTTTCAGAAGGAGGGATTTACGAGGTATCAGATGGGAGAAAAAAGAAGGTGGATAATGATTGGGCGGGCGATGTACTTGTTCATGCATATGCCGGAAATCTATATGTTTTAGAAAAAGAGACATCAAAAGTCTGGCGATATGCAGGTATAGAGGATGGGTTTGGCTCAAAACAGGGATGGCTTGCCCCCAGTGTTGAACCGGATTTAACAAATATCTTTTCCTGGGCTTTTGATGGCTCAGTTTGGCTTCTTTCAACCTCGGGGGGAGTTTTCAAATATACCAGGGGAAATCAGGATAGCTTAGATTTCTCAAGTGTTATCCCTCAACTTTCTCGTCCTTCAGCGGTTTACACAAATGAAGAGCTTGATTTTGTCTACCTTCTTGAAAAAGAGAGAGGGAGAATAGTGGTTGCTGAGAAAGATGGTGCTTATAAATCCCAATATTTTTCAGACAAGATAAGAGAGGCAAAAGGATTGGTAGTGTCAGAAGAAGTCGGTAAAATGATTTTTCTTGTAGGCGAGACACTTTATTCCATAGAAATTCGTCACGGCTTGGATTAATTCTTTTACTTCTTTTTACCAAACTTATGAAGATATTAAACAAAAGGGCTAAATTTGATTATCGACTTTTTGAGCGCTTTGAGGCTGGAATTTCCTTAACCGGAGGAGAGGTTAAGGCAGTTAAAAACGGCTCCGTTGATTTATCAAGATCTTACGCCAAGATTATTGGCGATGAAGTCTATCTTGTCAATGCAAATATTCCTGTAGCAGATGCCAAAGACCATAATTCCACTAGGACAAGGAAACTTCTTTTACATAAAAAAGAGATCTTTTCAATTCAGTCTGAATTGAAGGCCAAGAAATTGACCCTTGTGCCTACAAAGATGTATACTAAGGGCCGTATTTTAAAGGTTGAGATAACTTTAGCTAAAACTAAACGTAAATTTGAAAAAAGACAGCTAATTAAGAAGAAGGATATAGAACGAGAGGTTGAACGAGAGTTGAGAAAATGAGTTTTTTGGGGACGACCGGTTTCGACGGGAAGCACTTTTAAAAACTGCAAGCCGAGCATGGCTTACGCTCGTAAAAAGAAGCCAAAATATACATGCCAACAAAAACGTTGGTCTAGCTTACGCATACGCTTAAGCTGGTGTCTTTCTTGTTTGTTTTCCGACCGAACGAAAAAGGCATAAACCAGTCGGAATGCGGTTCTTATTTTTGTCTTGTGATAAGTGCCTAAGTTTTACAAGTCTTACTCCAAATCATCCAGCCAGCTGGTAAGGTTTAGAGGAAAAAACAAAACTGGCTAAGCTTGTAGATGTTTTTTAAATTGTTTTCTCGGACGAGGGTTCAATTCCCTCCGTCTCCACCAATGCCCATCCTTGATGTTTTCTTCCCTCGTAAGTGTTTTGGTTGTGGAAAACCCAATAATTACATTTGTACTTCTTGTATTGACAAGGCAAGAATTTCTCTCTTGGCATGCCCCAGGTGTGGGAAACCTTCATTGGGAGGGAAAGTACACAAAAAGTGCCAAACACCCTTGGGTTTAAACGGGAGCCTCTCTATGGAGACATACAGGAGTTGTTCGTAAAGCAATTCTTAACATGAAGTATAAATTTGCTTCGCAGATTGCCCAAGAGCTGGCAAGCTACGCGGCAGATGAAATTTTAAAGAATAGACACTTTTTGCCCAAAAATGCTCTCTTGGTTCCAATTCCTCTTTATTGGCAGAGAAAAAATTGGAGAGGTTTTAACCAAGCAGAGGAAATTGGAAAAATAATGTCTAAAAAACTAGGTTGGGATTTTAATAAAAATCTTCTCATAAGAAAAACCTCTACCAAGCCTCAGGTAGAGCTTAGAGGAAAAGAAAGAAAGCAAAACATCAGAGGGGTATTTAAACTAAACAAGCCCTTGGACAAGATTAAGCCAATAATTTTGTTTGATGATGTTTGGACAACAGGTTCAACTATTAAAGAAGCGGCAAAGGTTTTGAAAAGAAATAGGGCAAAAACCGTTTGGGCGTTAACAATTACTCGTTCAAAGTAATTCTAGTTCTAAGGCCAAGTTTTTGGTATAATTGGCTTGTATTTCTGGAGGAGTGCGAGAGAGGCCTAATCGAGCGGCTTGCTAAGCCGTGGCCCGTAAGGGCTCGTGGGTTCGAATCCCACCTCCTCCGCCATGCCTGCTCAACAAGAAAAAAATAATCAAAAGGGCACTTTTAAAGAAAAAAAGCCTGAACTAAAATACGAGCCGGAAAGGCAGCTTTTAGCCTGGACCGCCCCATCAAGGCCTTTTAAAAGGATGAATAGGGAATTTTGGGTAACGGTAATTGCCATGGCCGCGGTAGTTGGGCTTGTTCTTTTTTTAGTTGAAGGTTTTATGCCTGTTATTCTGATTGTTTCCATTATTTTTCTGGTTTATGTGATGACAACCGTTGAGCCTGGGAATATTGAATACAGGATTACAAACAAAGGGCTAAAAATAGGAGGAAAGACATTTGAATGGGATTTTCTAATAAGGTTCTGGTTTAGTCGAAGGTTTGATTCCCAACTGTTGGTGGTCCAGAAATTTGGTTTACCCGACAGGCTTGAGTTAGTAATTAGTCCGGAAATAAAAGAGAAGTTGAGCAAGACTCTTTTGGATTACATTCCTGAGGAAAAGGCTCCTCCTTCCTCTCTGGATAAAGCGGCCAACTGGTTTTCAAAAAAAATGCCCGGTTTAGATGAGCACCCGTAGCTTAATTGGATAAAGCGTCGGCTTGCGGAGCCGAAGACTGTGAGTTCGATTCTCACCGGGTGCACAAGGCATACATTGAGATGTAATTAATGGAGAGGTACCCAAGTGGTCATACGGGCACCGTTTCGAAAACGGTTGGGATCTGAAAAGGTCCACGTGGGTTCGAATCCCACCCTCTCCGCATGATAGATAAAAATTTAGTATTAATTTCGGGAGCTATTGTTTTTAAAGAGACAAGAGGTAAAAGGCGTTGGTTTTTGGCAAAACAGGTAGAAAATGGTGAATGGGAAATTCCCAAGATTCTTGCTAGAAAAACAGAGTCTTCGGCAAGAGCAGCAATTCGCCTGATGGCAGAGAAGGGAAGTATGGATGCCAAGGTTTTGGAAGAGGCAGGTAGAGCAGGAGGCTCCGGAATAATTAATGGCAAGGCAGTACCGCAAAGATATCTTTACTATCTTATGGCTCTGCAAGGGATGGGTGAAATTCTTGGCTTTGAGGAATATGCTTGGCTTGAATACGCAAAGGCGGTCAGAAAGCTTTCCTCAAAAAGGGAGAGATTGATGATAAAAAATGCAAGAGAAGAACTTAAAAAGTGGCAAAGGAAGGAAGAAAACAAAGAGCAGTAAAAGGAGGAGTCGGATAGTCTGGTCTATTCCACGCGATTGGAAATCGCGGAGCGCAAGCTCTCGTGGGTTCGAATCCCACCTCCTCCGCAGAAATGATAGTTTCGAGGAAGGGTGCCGGAGTGGCCAAACGGGATGGTCTTGAAAACCATAGGGAGAAATCCCTTCGTGGGTTCGAATCCCACCCCTTCCGCCAGTTAAATTTTATCTTCAATCTTTCTTCGGGAAAGTTGGTATAATTCTGCTAAAGAGGGAAAAAAATGACGGATCAAGTAGAGGAAATTAAAGCAAAAACAGATATTGTTTCCTTGATTTCTGAATTTATAGAGGTTAAAAAGGCCGGAAGAAATTATAAGGCCTTGTGTCCTTTTCATTCAGAAAAGACACCTTCTTTTATGGTTTCTCCTGAGCTTCAGATTTTTAAGTGTTTTGGTTGTTCTGAGTCAGGAGATGCCTTTTCTTTCCTGCAAAAATATGAAGGAATGGATTTTCCTGAAGCATTGAAGTTTTTGGCTGATAGGGCTGGAATAAAACTCAAACCCACAAGATTTAAAGGAAGAGGGGAGAAAGAAAAGTTTTATGAAATAAATAATCTTGCAGCAAAGTTTTATAACTACATCCTGTTAAGCCATAGGGTAGGCAAGGAAGCTTTATCTTACTTAACCAAGGAGCGCGGACTTAAGGCTGATACTATAAAAAATTTTCAGCTTGGTTATTCTCCTGATGTACCCTTTGCTTCAAAGAAATTTTTAATTGACAAAAAAGGATATCACTATAAAGATCTTGAAAGAGCGGGTATAACTTATACAAGGGGAGGAAAAAGCTATGACAGATTTAGGGGAAGAATTATTTTTCCACTTTTTGACCATAGAGGAAATAGTATTGGCCTTGCAGGGAGAGTTCTTCCGTCTAAAAAGACTGATGTTGCCAAATACATAAATTCTCCAGACACCCCTGTTTACCATAAAAGCAAGGTTCTTTATGGTCTTAATTTAGTAAGAAGAGATATTAAATCAAAAAAGTCGGCTATTGTGGTAGAGGGAGAGCTTGATATGATTTCTTCTTGGCAGGCCGGTGTAAAGAATACGGTTGCTATTAAGGGAACTGCTTTAACAGAGGATCAGGTAGGACTTCTTGGCAGGTTTACTGATGAATTCACTCTTGCGCTGGATTCCGATATTGCGGGAGATACAGCAGCAATGCGTAGTATTACTCTGGCTCAAGATCAGGGGATAGAAGTGAAAATTGCAAGGTTAGGAGATTATAAAGATCCTGATGATATGGCAAGAAAAGCTCCTGGGGAATATAAAAAGGCATTGAAGAAAGCCCAGGGCATTTGGGATTTTTTGGTCGACTTCATTTTTTCAAAACACGATGTAGCTCTGGGTGAGGGCAAGGCCAAGATAAGCAGGGAGATCATTCCAATTTTGGCAACAATTACCGATAAGATTGTTCAAGCACATTATGTTGAAAAAGTTGCCAAGAAACTCAGTGTGCCCACAAGTGCTGTGGTAGATCAAATTGAAAAAGTAAGAGCAGAGATTTCTTTCAGAGTACCTAAGGTTGCTATTCCGGCTAAACCAAAGGCAAAAACAAGAAGGGAGCTTTTAGAAGAAAGGTTATTGAGTCTTTCCTTCCAGTCTGATCCAAAAATGCTTGCTGACAAAAAGATATTCTCTCTTTTTTCAACACCCCTGGCTACAAGGATTGTTGAGGAGTATAAGAAATTTTCAAAAAGCAATAGAAAGTTTGACCCGTCTGAATTTGCAGGCCAGCTTCCAAAAGAGCTTGTTGAAGGTTTTGCAGATATGCTTCTAAAAGATATTCAGGATATAACAGACAGGCCTGATGTTTTTAAGAAAGAATTGAATTTAGTAATAAGGGAACTTCATCTACTTTCAATCAAAGACAAGCTTGTTGCACTGGGTGAAAAAATTGCTGAATATGAAGACAAAGGAGAGAAAAGTAAACTGAGAAAAGCAGAAAAGAAATTTACAGGGCTGACCCAGGAATTTTCGGAACTTGAGCAAGGTGAAACAGGAGGTATAATTCTTTAGAAGGTGAGGTGTTATGGCTAAGCAAAGAAAAGATGTAGAAAAACTTATTGAAAGAGGGAAAAGGCATGGGTTTTTAACCCAAGAGGAGATACTGGAAGTTTTCCCTGATGCGGAAAAGAGGATTGAAGAACTTGATAATTTCTATGGACAACTTTTAGCGAAAAATGTTGATGTTTTTGAAACGATATCTGCAGAAGAAATTGCTGTAGATGAGAAAGACAGAGAAAAACTTGAGCGTGAACTAGAAATATTAACGAAACTTGAAGGATCCGAGTCAATAGACCCGGTAAGGCAATATCTAAGAGAGATTGGGAAAGTACCGCTTCTTACGGCAGAAGAGGAGATTGAATTGGCCAAAAGATACGAAAAAGCAGACAGGAGGGCCAAGGATAAACTAACCGAATCCAACCTGCGACTTGTTGTTTCCATTGCTAAAAAATATATTGGCCGGGGACTTTCTCTCCTTGACCTGATTCAGGAGGGGAACCAAGGCTTAATTCGGGCTGTTGAAAAGTACGATTGGAGAAGAGGATATAAATTCTCTACCTATGCTACTTGGTGGATAAGACAGGCAATAACCCGAGCCATTGCTGATCAGGCAAGAACGATAAGAATTCCTGTTCATATGGTAGAGACAATAAACAAAGTCTACCGTACAAGCCGTCGTCTGATGCAGGATTTAGGAAGAGAGCCGACGCCCGAGGAGATTGGTGAAGAGTTAGAAATTGATGGAGACAGAGTTAGAGAAATATTCAAAATTGCTCAAGAAGTAACATCGCTGGAAACCCCGGTAGGGGATGATAAGGAAAGCTTTTTAGGAGATTTCATTCCCGATGAGGGTCAACCTTCACCAGTTGACCAAGCCTCCAAACAGCTTTTAAAAGATCATCTAGATGAGGTTTTACATACACTTTCGGACAGAGAGGCAAAAGTTTTGAAGCTTCGCTTTGGTCTGGAAGGAAATAAACAAATGACACTAGAGGAGGTAGGAAAGGTTTTTGGAGTTACTCGTGAGCGAATCAGGCAGATTGAAGCAAAAGCATTGAAAAAACTCAAACACCCAAGTAGGAGAAAGAAGCTCCAAGATTATTTGGAATAATTTATTCTTCCTCAAGCTTCATTTGCTCAAAGTAGCTAATAATTGGAATATCACCGACAACACATTCACCTTTGGGGGTAAAGAGGAATGGAACACCGATTTGGTTATAGGGAAGATTGCAGAACTTTGCCCTCTCATTCAAAAGCGCAGCGTTTGCCCGATTATTGTAGATTTCCATATCTTTGAGATCAATTTTGCCGTTATCTTCCCAGTTTTCTATGAACTCTTTAACTTCCCCACAGTGTGGACATCCAACCCCCCAGTAATATTCATATGTTTCACCTGAGGGTGGAGGTGGAAATGGATCCGCTTCTTCTGCAGAATTGCCGTTGGAAAACAAAAAGATTCCACCCAAGACTATTATGACCGCCGCCAATCCGGCTATTAAGGGAAAGCGTTTCATGACAAGAAAACGATAATCCATTTGCCGAAGATATGCAACCCAGAGATTTCTGTCGTTTTTATTTACTTATTTGACAAACAGAGTATAATGAATATATATTCATAAGGAGGTGATAATTTATGCCAAGATTTGATAGAACTGGACCACAGGGAATGGGGCAAGGAACCGGTAGAGGATATGGCCCATGTGGCTTTGGTTTAGGATGGAGGAGGGGCTTTGCTCCAGGCAGGGGTATGGGAAGATACTTTGGTTGGAATTGGCCACAAACAAAAGAGGAGAAAGTGCAGGCCCTGAAAGAATATAAAAATGCTCTTAAAGAGGAATTGGAAGACGTGGAGGAGGAAGAAAAAGAGATACTAGAGAATAAATAAAACCATGCCAAGACCAAGAAAGCGTCGACGGTTAAGATTTGCACCCGAGATTTTTTATTTTAAGCCTCGAGGTATTCCTTTGAGAAGACTTGAAGAGATAGAGCTACATCGCGACGAAATAGAGGCTTTAAGGCTTCATGATGTTGAAGGTTTGGGGCAGGTGGAGGCAGCGGCACAAATGGAAATATCACAGCCTACCTTTGCCAGGACTCTTAATAAGACATACAAAAAACTGGCAGAAGCTATAATTAAAGGGAAAGCTATTAAGGTTGAGAAATAATCTAGAAAAGTTTATTAGAAATCCTTAGGTTCCCTGGGCCGAGCTTCGTTAACTACTAAATTTCTTCCTTCAAAATCCTTACCATTGTACATTTCAATTGCTTTTTTTGCTTCCTCATCGCTGCTCATTTCAACGAAACCAAAACCCTTTGACCTACCAGAGTGTTGCTCAGTAATTACAACAGCATCTGCTACCTTACCTGCTTGGCCAAAATACTCTGCCAACTGATCACCTGTAACAGTATATGCTAGATTGCCTACATAAAGTTTAGAACTCATTTTTATCACCCCCTTGGGTT
>JBAUDN010000054.1:0-5308 GCA_049678105.1 Microgenomates group bacterium | reverse complement strand
ATCAACAAAAAGATGGTTCAG
Organism: Microgenomates group bacterium; assembly: GCA_049678105.1. Taxonomy (GTDB): domain Bacteria; phylum Patescibacteriota; class Microgenomatia; order UBA8517; family UBA8517; genus JBAUDN01. Next base: position 5,287 of record JBAUDN010000054.1, on the reverse strand, counting down.
TTAAAATTCCCAAAATTCTTCAAAAATGGGTTGGGAAAGAGAAAATTTCTTCTTGAACTTGACAAAGTAAGAAAAGTTATATATTCTTACAATATATACTGGTAAGAATATATGCAAACTATTACGACACTTACACAGAAGGGGCAGATTACTTTGCCCAAAAAAATAAGAGAAAAAGCCGGATTAAAGCCTTATAACAAGGTTTATCTGGAAGCTTCGGCAGATTCCGTTAAGATAACGCCGACTTACGATATTTTGGATATTGCCGGGAAGTTCACTCCCAAAAAGAAAAAATCCATTCTTTCTGCCAGAGCGAGACTGGATAAATCCTACAAGAGAGTTTGAAAATGAAATTCTTTGTTGACACCAACATCTTTCTTCGCACTTTAATCAGAGAAGATGAAGAAACCTACCAGGATTGCTATAAGTTTTTTGAATTTGTGAAGTTAAACAAAATTAAAGCAGTTACTTCCCATATAGTTCTTGCCGAAATCGCTTGGACGCTTTCTTCGTACTATGGTTTTTCAAAAAAGAAAGTAGCGCAAGCTTTAAAAGGAATAATAAATTTAAGAGGATTAGCTTTTTCGGATAGTTATCAGGCACTTTCGGCTTTAGACATGTTTGAACAAAAGCCTGTTAAATTTATAGATGCTTTGCTTGCCTCAATAAAGGAGATTAAAGAGAAAAAATGGAAAGTAGTATCTTATGACAGGGATTTTGACAAACTAGGCGTAGTAAGGATTGAACCTAAAGAAATTATTCTTTGAAATACTTTTTGCCTTTTAATTTTTCAGGTAATAAATCCTCTTTCGTATAAGGTTTGTAATCTTTTCCATAATCCAACTCTTTCATTAGCTTGGTAACAGGATTTCTGATTTTCAGAGGCACTGGAAGATTGCCGAAGCGCTTAACATCTTCAACTGCTTTAAAGTACGCATCATATGCTGATCTATCCTTTTTCGCTTTAGCTAAATAAACTGTTCCGTGGGCAAGATTGATTTGACATTCAGGATAGCCAATTGTTTCGCAGGCTTTAAAAATTTCATTGGCTACAACCAAAGCAGTTGGCTGGGCCATGCCAATGTCTTCACTGGCGAAGACAACCATTCGGCGGGCAATATATAAAGGATCCTGCCCCGCTTCAACCATTCTGGCTAAGTAATAAAGTGCTGCATTAACATTGCTTGCCCTCATGGATTTAATAAAGGCGCTTATAACGTTGTAATACTCTTCGCCTTGCCTATCAAAAGTAAGCTGCCTTCTTTGTAGGGCTTCTTCCAATGTTTTAAGAGTAATCCTTCTACCTTTTGCCAGATTTGAAGCGATTTCTAAAACATTCAATAAGACCCTTGCATCACCATTTGACGATTCTAAGAGAAATGCTTTCGTTCTTTTGGCTAAAATTATTGAGAGATATTTGGTTGCTCTGACCATGATTTTTCCCAGTTCTTTTTCGGTTAGCTGTTTGAGAGTGAAAACCCTACAGCGAGAGAGCATGGGCCCGATTACTTCAAAAGAAGGATTCTCTGTTGTCGCTCCTATTAAAATTATGTTTCCCCTTTCGACATAAGGAAGAAGCTTGTCTTGCTGGGCCTTGTTGAATCTGTGGATCTCATCTATGAGGATAATGGGTGCGAGTTTTTTACCGACCAGTGGCATTTGTTGAGTTTCTTGGGCTTGTATTGATCTCTTAATTATTTCTTCAATGTCTTTGATTGAAGTATTTACGGCAGAAAATTCATGAAACCTCCTTTTTAGTACATTGGCAATTATTTTGGCGAGCGTTGTTTTACCACTCCCGGGCGGACCCCAAAAGATTATGGAAGGGAAAAAATTGCTTTCTTCAGCATTTGCAAGAAGTTTTCTGACGACCCCATCCTTTCCTGCTAAATGCTTTTGACCAACAAATCCAGACAACTTATCAGGCCTTAATTTTTCTGGTAAAGGGGTTTGCTCCATAGTTCCCCATTTTAATCCGAATAAAATACGAAGTAAAGCTCTACGGTCTGTTCATGGGCATGGGGGCTGCAGTATAATTTAGAAATGAAGAAAATTGCTTCAATTACAAATAGTGTTTCCCGTGTCCTTAATAACTTAGGCAAAATGCTTTCTATAGTATGGTCGGCTGACAAAAATTTGACTTTACTATATTACGGAATTTCAGGAATAATTGCATTTTTCCCAATAATTGCAAGTTTTGTTTACAAGCTTCTTATTGACTATCTAATAGAAAGTCAAGGAATTGAAGTCACTGTCCCATTAATTCTTGTTGCCATTTTAGGAGCAAGAGAGGTAATAGGTATAACTCAAGGGTTTTTTACAGGAACTCTAAGAAATACTTACATAGATATTCTTTTCAGAAATAGATTCCAAAATGAGCTTAATTACAGATTTTACAAAAGAATTTCACACATAGACATTGCCCATTTAGAAGATTCTGACTCTCAAGACCTAATTACGAAAGCCTCAGATACTTTTACATGGAGACCACCTGAGTTTTTGAGGCGGTTTTCCTATATTTTTACAAACTTTGTTGAATATGTATCAGCCTTTTTAATCTTGTTGCCATTTGGTGTAGTAATTCCTGTGGTTTTGAGCATAGTCACATTACCTCGTCTTTTTTTAAGCACTAAATATGGAAAGTTACAGTGGTCAATTTACGGATCTGGAGCCCCAGAGGTTAGGAAGTTATGGTATTTTAGATGGTTGCTGTCCGACAGGGTCGCCGTAACCGAAGCTAAAATATTTCAATCTCAGAATGCGCTTTTATCTCAATTTAAAAAAATCCAAGAGTATCTTTACAAAATAAATAAAAAACCATTGGATGATTATATTAAAGTGGTTGGACTTCCCCAGTTGATTGAAGGTCTGGCTATTTTCTCTTTTGCCTATATGAAATTACCGGCGGTCCTTTCAGCCGGTATGAGTATAGGCAACTTCACATTTTTCTTAAGCATGTTAGATAGGGTGATACGTGGCGCTTCGGGCCTAATTGTAAACTTCGGTTTATTGTACGAACATAATTTATATGTTGATCACTTTTTAGGGGTGATGAATTTGCCAAAGTTAATCAAAGAACCCGATAAGTCGTTGAAAGTCAAAAAAAATCCGTATCCACCCAAGGTTGAATTTAGAAACGTTTCCTTTACTTATCCTGGTTCTACTAAAGAGGTGATAAAAAATGTGAGTTTCAACATGAATTCTCACGAGAACGTTGCAATTGTAGGGCCTAATGGTGCCGGCAAAACTACCATTGTTAAACTTCTTTGTCGTTTTTATGATGTTTCCTCGGGAGAGATACTGGTGAACGGAATTAATATTAAAAAATTAGATCTTTCCGATTGGTATAAATATCTAGGGACCCTGTTTCAGGAGTTTGTGCATTACAATTTTACGGTTAGGGAGAACATAATGCTTGGAAATCCCAAACTAAAGGACGAGAAACTTATGATAAAAGCTGCCAAGAATAGCGAAGCCTCCAAGTTTATTGAGAAACTTCCGAATAAATATGACCAGATTCTTGGTAGGCACTTTAAGAACGGAATTGATCTATCCAAAGGTGAATGGCAAAAGTTAGCAATGGCGAGGTCATTTTACGAAGGGGCACCAATTCTGATTTTAGATGAACCAACTTCGGCAATTGATGCAGAGGCGGAATATGAGATTTTTAGAAACCTAAACAAATATTACACAGATAAAACTCTTTTTCTTATCTCGCATCGTTTTTCAACGGTTAGGAATGCCGAGAAGATTATTGTTTTAGACAAAGGAAAGATAGTGGAGGAAGGTAGTCATAGTGTCCTTCTGAAAAAGGATGGGATTTATGCAAGAATGTTCAACAAGCAAGCACTAGGTTATAAATAGGGTATGAGCGGATCTTTATCTGGAGTGAAGATTCTTGAGGAAGTTCAGTCTCCTATCAATGGCAAAATAACTGTTGTCAAAACTCTTGGCCTTGGTACATATATTCAAGTTGAAGGATTAACTCAATCTGGCGGGGTTGTATATGGTGTATGGCGTACTGCATTGCGCAAAATTCGAAATACGAAATCCAAAATTCAGAACTGTCTAGTCTTGGGATTGGGTGGGGGTTCGGCGGCAGGTCTTGTAAAGAAGTTTTGGCCGAAGGCAGAAATTACAGGAGTTGAGATAGATCCTATTATGGTTGATTTGGGAAAGAAATATTTAGGACTGAAGGAATTAAAGATACGCGGAGCTTGTCACTTCGTGATAGAAGATGTGTACAAATATTGTATTGAAGCCAAAGAGCGAGGGAAAAAGTTTGATTTGATTTTAGTTGATATGTATGTGGGCTATGAGGTGCCTAAAAAATTTGAAACAGAGAACTTTATTGAACTGGTAAAAAGCATAATTACTGAAGGTGGCATCATAGTCTTTAATCGTCTCTATTTTGATGAAAAAAGAAAAAAAGCAAAGATTTTTCATCGGAAATTAATACATACTTTTAAAAAAGTTCGCCCAATTTATCCAGAAGCGAACGTAATGTTTGTTTGCTCCGACTCTGATAAAATGAATGGATGTTAAAGATATTCTCTAAATTGTTGGATATGAACCAGAAAGAGCTTGATAGGCTCTCGAAGGTTGTAGATAAAATAAATGCTTTTGAGCCGAAAATTAAAAAACTCAAAAAAGGCGATTTTGCAAAAAAGACAAAGTTCTTCAAAGATGAATTAAAAAAAGGAAAAACTCTGGATGATATTTTACCGGAAGCTTTTGCCCTGGCCAGGGAGGCTTCATGGCGGGCAATTGGTTTAAGACCCTATGATGTTCAGTTAATGGCGGCAATCGCTCTTTTTGAAGGAAAGGCTGTAGAGCAAAAAACAGGTGAGGGAAAAACTTTGTCGGCAGTTCTTCCTTTATATCTTCGCGGCTTAACTGGAAAAGGAGTCCATCTTGTTACGGTCAATGATTACTTGGCTCGCCGTGACGCCGGATGGAATGGTCCGATATTTCGTCTGCTAGGGCTTTCTGTTGGTGCAATTATTCAGGAGATGAAATCATTTGTCTATGATCCCGAATATGAAGATACAAGTCATGGAGACGAACGCCTTGCCCACTTAAGGCCAGCTGAGAGGAAGGAGGCTTATTTAACAGATATTACCTATGGAACCAACAATGAATTTGGTTTTGATTACTTGCGCGACAACATGCGCCCAGCGGCAAAAGGTGACGATCGTTTTTCGCCGGAAGCGCAGCAGTGCCAAGGTCCGTTGAGCTACGCGATCATTGACGAAGTCGACAACATTCTGGTCGACGAAGCCAGAAC
>JBAUDN010000053.1:0-7972 GCA_049678105.1 Microgenomates group bacterium | reverse complement strand
ATTCTGGGTCACAAGGATATTTTAAGGAAGACAAAGCCCCTTTTCTTATAAAGGAACACCACCCAGGTATGTAATCTGGTGGCATTTGTTGTCCTAGAATTCTTCTTACAGGATTATTCATTTCTTGCAACGCAAAAGCTGAAAAGCCATTTGGGTAAAACTTTTCCAATTGTTTCTTGGGAGAGAGACTGATATTTTTTTCACAAAAACTTAACCACTCGGACCTGAGGTTCTTATTAAACCCCTCTGTCTTCAAATTTCTAACATTTGATGAGGAACCGGCAATGCCTAATTGGGGATTTGACTGCATAGTTTCAACAAACTTATCCACCCAGTAATCCGGAACCATTGTGTCATTGTCCAAAAAGCATACAAAATCAGCATAAGGTGAACTTAGGCTAAATCCAATATTACGCCCATTAGATACCCCAAGATTAACAGAACTAAAATATTTTACAGCATCAATTTTTCTAATATATTCTCTTGTTTTTTCGGTAGACCCATTGTCAACTATTATCAACTCATATGGTATTTTTGTTTTTGACTTTACTATACTTTCGATGCAAATTTTCGTGTATTCAACTGCATCATGTGAGAGAATGATAATGGAGACTATTGGTTGTTTTTTCATTTTTTCAATTAAATGATTGGGAGTGCCTGTTCAATACATGTTTGTTCTTGTGTATTTTTAAAAAAGAGTTTCATGAATTTTTAATCAATTGGCAATCCTAATTCTGCCCCTACATTTTTAGACCACACTCTTTACTATAGGGCTGATAAGTCTTGCGCTATTTGCTCGTTCATAGTACCATTGCTATTATATTATGGTTGTTTCAGAATTACAGCAATCATATAGCAAAGCCCTGTAATTTTTGTCACTTAAAATGCAGACTATTATTCTTTGCGGAGGAACCGGAACCAGAATGAAAGAGGAGACTGAGTTTCGCCCCAAACCCATGGTTGAGGTGGGGGGTGCCCCCCTATTATGGCACATAATGCGAATTTACATGCATTACGGATATAACGACTTCATAATAGCCGCAGGTTACAAAGCGGAAATGATTAAAGAATTTTTCCATAACTGGCGTGCCTTACTTCATGATTTTTCTCTCGACACATCGAAAGGTGAGGTAAATATTCTCGATAAAAATCATGTAAATTTTAAAATTGTAATTTTGGATACGGGTTTAGAAACCTTAACAGGTGGTAGAATCCTTAAATGTGCTCCATATCTAGAGGGAGACGAATTTATGATTACTTATGGAGACGGGGTGTCGGATATAAACCTTAAAAAACTTGTTGATTTTCATCATAAGCAAGGAACAATAGGAACTATTACAGGAGTACACCCCCAATCGAAGTATGGCTTAGTAGAGATTTTTTCAAAAACTAGTCTGATTACACGTTTTCGTGAAAAACCAGTCTTGCATGAATATATAAGTGGAGGTTTTATGGTTTTTAAAAGAAAAGCCCTAGAATTCTTTGACGAAGGGCGCATGGAAGATGGACTAGGTAGGCTTGTGAAGAGTAGACAACTTTCGCTTTTCCCTTACGATGGGTTTTGGAAGGCCGCGGATACCTACAACGAATTGGAACAACTTAATCAAATCTGGAAGAAAGACCGCCCCTGGGCCGTTTGGGAGAAAAATGAATAAAGACGAAAAGCTCAGCAAGTTCTTCAAAAACAAAAAAGTTTTGGTGACAGGACACACTGGTTTTAAGGGTGGGTGGTTGACAGAAATACTTACTCTCTGGGGAGCGAAGGTTACGGGGATTTCGCTCGCTCCCCATACCGATCCCAATTTATACACAATACTAAAATTAGATAAAAAAATTCAAAGCAATTTTGTTGACATCAGAGATTTTGATTCGGTCAATAAAATTTTTTCCAAGGAAAAGCCCGAAATAGTTTTTCATCTGGCTGCTCAGGCCATCGTCAAAGTAAGTTATGAAGACCCTCTAAGAACATACGGGACCAATGTTTTGGGTACAGCCCATATTCTTCAAGCCATCCGCAATACCAAATCCGTTCGCGGAGCCGTTATTATTACCTCTGACAAGGCCTACGAAAACGTTGAGTGGGTGTACCCTTACAGGGAAACCGATAGGTTGGGTGGACAAGACCCTTACAGTGCCAGCAAAGCCGCCGCAGATATAATTGGACAGTCGTTTATTCGATCATTCCTAAGTAGCAAGGACTCTCCCTTTGTTGCAATTGCCCGAGCCGGGAATGTTATCGGAGGAGGTGATTGGTCATTATACCGAATAGTTCCCGACGTGATACGGGCTGTTTATGAAAAAAAGTCACCAGTAGTTGTAAGAAACCCTCATTCGATTCGCCCATGGCAGTTGGTGCTCGAGCCGCTTTCAGGATATCTTTTGCTTGCCCAAAGATTATATAAGGGGGATTCTTCTTTGGTCACACCTTGGAATTTTGGTCCAAAAGACGAAAACTTTGTCCCGGTTTCTGAACTTGTCGAAAGAGGAATAAAGATTCTAGGAAAAGGCACTTATAAAGTTGAATCAAAAGACAAGTTTCATGAAGCCGGTATACTGAAGCTTGACATATCCAAGGCGCGCTCTCTACTCGGCTGGAAACCCCGCCTTAATGTTAATGAGACCCTGGAGTATACATTTAAATGGTACAAAAACTATTACGAAAAGAAGATATCTCCAGAAGAATATACCAATCTGCAGATACAGGAATATTTTTCAAAAGAACAATGATTTCCCGCACGTCCAAATTCCCAAACTACCAGGAAAATGAGAAGAGGGCATTGAAAAGGCTTTTTTAAGCGAACTATAATGATGCCGGCAGGGTGAAAGTAAAAGAGGTTTTTACCTGATGAAAAATTCCAAAAAAGTTCCAAGTCTCGATATAGTAATCAATGCATTCAATGTCAAGCCTTTAGTGCTTGATTGCTTGGCATCTATATACCAGCAAAAGGGCAAAAATGACGATTGGCGGGTTATTGTGGCCGACATGGCTTCCAAAGACGGGACAGTAGATGCTGTCAGAAAAAAATTCCCTCAAGCTATAATGCTTGCCAGCAAGAAAGATTTAGGTTTTTCAAAAGGAAACAATTTTGCAAGAAAGGTGGTAAAAGCCCAAAACGTTCTTTTTCTAAACCCGGATACAAAAATTGTAGGAAAAGTGATACAAAAGACTCTGGGTATTTTGGAAAAACGAGAAGACTTGGGGGCGATAGGGTGTAAGGTTATGCTTCCTGACAGCCGGCTCGATTACTCCTGTCACCGTGGCCTACCCACTATATGGAATTCTTTTTGCTACTTCACAAAGCTTTCGAAGTTATTTCCCAAATCTAAGTATTTTTCCAGATACGAAGCAACTTTTCTGGATCCCAACGAGAGTCACGAGATAGATTGCATCACTGGGGCATATCTTATGATTAGAAAAAAGATACTAGATAAGATTGATTGGTGGGACGAGGATTATTTCTGGAATGGAGAAGACATCGAAATGTGTTACCAGGTAAAACGATTGGGTTACAAAATTTGGTATGAAGCTAGTGAAACAATCATCCATTACAAAGGTTCTTCTTCGGGTTTATACACTACGGCAAAACTGAAAGTTCCCAAAGAAGAAAAAATTAACAGGGCTAAAGACGCTACGCGTTCAATGCGAATTTTTATTCAAAAACATTTTTCCGAGCTCGGGCCTGCCCCAATAGTGGCAATAGCTTGGGTTGGCGCTTGGATTTTAGAAAAGTACCGCCTAGCCAGGATTCATCTAGGATTAAAATATGTCTAAAGTAGGAGTATCGGTTATCATAATCAGCTGGAATACTCGGGAAATCACCGACAAGTGCTTAACTTATATCAAAAGAGCCGTAGACCTTGTCAAAGACAAAGCCAGAGTCGAGGTGGTAGTAGTTGAACATGCTTCAAAAGACGGCTCCCCCGAAATGATTGCAAAAAAACATTCTTGGGTAAAGTTGATACATGCGGGGAAAGACTTGGGTTATGGTAAAGGAAATAATTTAGGTTTTAAACATGCAGACCCAAACAGTAAATATTTACTTCTTCTAAACAACGATGCCTATGTGAGGAAAAGTACAATTTCCGATGCTCTAAAATATTTTGAAAAGAATGACGATTGCGACGTTCTAGGTTGCCGGTTAGTGTACGAAGACGGCAGATTTCAACCCAGTGCCGGATATTTACCTACACCACTTTCGGTATGGGCTTGGATATGGGGGCTGGATTTGCTTCCGTTAGTTGGCAGTTGGTTCAGGCCAGTTCATCCTAAAAATCCAAATTTTTTTAAGTCTGACCGAGAGGCTGGGTGGGTTATGGGTGCATTTGTATTTATGAAGAGGGAAGTGTTTAAGAAAACTCAGGGGTTTGATGAAAACTTTTTCATGTATATGGAGGAAGTAGAATGGTGTCGCCGGGTTAAAACAGAAGGATTTTGTATCTGTTACACCCCAAAATTTACTGTCACCCACATTGGAAAAGCAAGCGCTTTCGGCGATCCTGAGGAACTGGCAAAAATATTTCGAATGGAAATAATGGGATTGGTTTACTATTTGCGCAAACATTATCCTGGTCAAGTTTTCTGGCTTTTGCCAATTATAAAGATAGGGATATTTGCACGCTGGTTAGCCTTCACTCTCTTGGGCAATAAGATAAGACAGCAGGGGTATTGGAAAGCTCTTAGAGAACTATGAAAAAAGTAGCCCTGGTTACTGTAAACTTCCACGGGTGCAACGACACCCTTGCACTTCTTAAATCGGCAAAAAAACTTGACGTTAAAGGACTAGAATTTCGCTTTGTTGTGGTTGATAAAACCCCGGGCGAATGGTTGGGGGATCATATTAAAAAAGGTTTCCCCAATCTTAAGCTTTTACAGGCAGGCTGCGACAAAGGCTTTACTGGAAGCTATAACTTGGGAATGAAGTATGCCGCTGCCTGGGGGGCAGATTACATTGCAATAATCAACAATGACACTCTGATAGGCGATAAAAAGCTTCTTAAAAAATTAATCAAAGTACTTGATGATAACCCAGATGCAGCCGTTGTTTCACCGAAGATATACTTTGCTTCTGGGTATGAATTTCACAAAAACCGCTATTCCCAAAAAGATAAGGGCAAGGTGCTTTGGTATGCAGGGGGACATTTTGATTGGGCAAATGTTAAAAGCGTTCATAGGGGGATTGATGAGGTAGATACGGGTAAATATGACGGGGTTGGCGAAACGGGTTTTATCAGCGGTTGTTGTTTGGCGGTGAGGTGTGGGACCCTGGAGAAGTACGGATATTTTAATGAAGACTATTTTGCCTATTTTGAGGATAACGATTGGCAGCAAAGAATACTTCTCGGGGGAGGAAATCTTTATTACCATGGGGGAACCCATATTTACCATAAAGTCTCTCGAACAATGGGGATAGGATCCCCCGAGACAGACTACTTGCTTACCAGAAATAGACTCTACTTCACAACTAAATATGCAAGCTTGAGGACGAAGTTTGCCGTCCTTCGCGAAGCCATGCGGCTTTTACTTGGTGGCAGGGCGGCTCAAAAGAAGGCTATTGTTGATTTTCTTCGGGGGGTAAAAGGTCCCTCCCCATATCAGAAAAAAGGTACAGCAGACTACACATATCCCGTTCGTTTATCTATCGTGATTTCAGTCTATAAAACTTCTGACTTGGCAGATCAGCTATTAAGAAGTATTTTTGATCCGAAGTCAGGTTTTGACGTTAAGAAAGACGAGGTAATTGTTCTGGATAATGCCACAGATGACAATTTCGCTCCCCTTATCACTAAATATCCCAAGGCCCGGTTTATTGAGTTTAAGGTAAATCAAGGGTTTGTGGGCGGTTATAATCGCCTCCTTGAGTATACCCGGGGGGAATTGGTGCTCATGCTTAATAGCGATATGGAGGTTAAACCGAATGCGTTAACATCCCTTATCAACCACAGCATAAATTTCAAAAACGAGGTGGTTTTGTCAGGAAAACTTTTGTTCCCGGACGGGACCCTTCAAGATTCATGTTTTAATCTGCCTACCATATGGGGCGCAGTCAAGGAAATTTTATTAAACAAGAAAGGAAGCTATTTCATGTATATGCCCCGTGGAAAAAGACCCGCCCAAGTCGAATGTGCCGTAATGGCTTGTTTTTTGATACCACGAAAAGTAATTAACCAAATTGGCTATTTAAACAGGAAACTTTTTATGTATTTTGAAGACGTAGATTATTGCAGGCGGCTGAAAAAAGCCGGGATACCCATTTATTTTTGTCCTGATGCAGAATTTTTCCATCACCACGGGGCCACCGCAAAAAAGATTGGAAAATCTGCAATTAATAAACAGTTGATAGAAAGCGCAAAGATATACCACGGTCGGGTGTATTATTTTTTTCTAACTGCTACCCTTTGGCTATTGCAAAAGTATAATCGTTTGAAGTTTCCGACTTCCCGGTGGGAAAAGGAAGATTAGTCTTGGAACAACCCAGATAAAGATAGTTTTATTAAAATGAAAACCTCAATCCTAATTTTAGGTTCCTCGGGTTTAGTTGGCTCTCGATTTGTTGATCTGTTGGCGGTAGAGCGTCAATCAATTACTCCTAAAAGTGTAGAATTGGACATAACAGATAGAGCTTCCTTGAACGATTTTATTAAGAGAAAGAAAGATAATTTTGATGTTGTTATAAATTTTGCTGCAATTACCAATGTTGACGAAATCGAGAAAGAGAGGGGAAATGAAAAGGGAATGGTATGGCAAGTAAACGTTGAGGGTGCTGCAAACGTTGCAGAGGCTGCCAAGAAACATGATAAATTCCTGGTTCATATCTCAACAGACCTTGTTTTTTCAGGCAGCGAAGAAGACCCGGGGCCGTATGCTGAGGATTCAAAGTTGCCTGAAAATTTGAATAGGATCAGTTGGTATGGATGGACAAAGCTGATGGGAGAGAAAAAAGTAAGAGAGTTAAATAAAAACTCTGCCATTGTAAGAATCTCTTACCCCTTTAGGTCTCATTACACAAGAAAGATTGATTTTGCCAGAAATATTTTGCAGCTTTTTGATGAGGGAAAACTATACCCCATGTCTACCGACCAACTAATGACGCCAACTTTCATAGACGAGGCAGCAAGTGCAATTGAAGAGATCTGCGAGCTAGAAAAACCAGAAACATTTCATTTGGCAAGCAGTGACACAATAACACCATATGAATTTGCCAACTATTTATTAGAAAAAGCAAGGGGAGCAAAAAATGTTGTTAAGAAAGGATTATTAAAAGAGTTTCTTAAAGCTCCTGGAAGAACGCCAATACCTATCTTTGGGGGCTTGGATACTAAAAAAACACAAAGAATTTTAGGAATGAAATTTAAAACTTGGAAGCAAGCAGTAGATGAATTTATTGAACAACTTAACGGTTAATCCTCTTTAAAAGATCGGGCCGAGTCTTTTCTGTTTTTTTTAACGATTTCTTTTTCCTCCACTTTTCAATTTCTTGATGATTTCCTGAAAGGAGAATTTTCGGAACTTTCCAACCTTTGAAATCTGCTGGCTTTGTGTATTGCGGATATTCGAGTAGGCCTTCTTTGGTAAATGACTCAAATTGTGTTGCCTCCTCTTTTTCAAGAACATCAGGAATAAGGCGCACTATTGCGTCGGTTAATATCATTGCGGGTAATTCACCACCAGTTAAAACATAATCTCCGATTGAGATTTCTTCATCTATTAAATGTTCTCTGATTCTTTCGTCAAATCCTTCATAATGACCTGCAACTAAAATTAGGTGCTTTGATTTGGCCAACCTTTCGGCACTTTTTTGATTGAAAGTTTTTCCCTGAGGACTAAGAAGAATGACCTTTGCTTTATCGGTTTTCAATTCTTCAAGAGCATTATATATAGGCTCGACTATTAAAACCATTCCAACTCCTCCTCCATATGGCCTGTCATCAACTGTTTTTCTTTTTTCCAAACCCCATTTTCTTAAATCATGAA
>JBAUDN010000052.1:0-3509 GCA_049678105.1 Microgenomates group bacterium | reverse complement strand
GCTTCATCCATTACATAAGCCTCGCGCCACAACATCCTGTACATCTCAAGTACTCCCTCCTTATAGAGATTCTTTTCTAAAAGATTAATGACTCTTCTTGTAAATAGAAGTTTGTAACAAATAAGGGCGTTAACAGCCTCTTCTCCTGCGTTTGCTAACTCAATAGCAACCTTCCCAATTTCTTCATTCTCCTCTGAAGTGAAATGTGGTCTTTCCCTGCCTTGCATGATAGTCGGTATTATATCACTTGTACCCTACTGGCTTTGTCGTAAGAACCAATCCTAAAGAAACTTTTCTTGATTTGGCATCTACTTCCTCCACATAAACATTTACTTCTTGGCCCTTCTCAAACCTCTTCCCAGGGGGAATTTTTGTCAAATGGATAAGCCCTTCAATTCCCGGTTCAAGCCGAGCAAAAACCCCGAAATCGGAAGTTCTCACAACTTTAGCCTTTACTTTTGCGTCCTTTTTATATTTCTTCTCTGCTTCATCCCAAGGATCTTCCTGAGCTTGTTTCATGGACAGGGAAAGCTTACCTCCTTTTTTACCTATTACTTTGACTTTTATTCTGTCTCCCTCACTAACCACATCAGACGTTTTATCTACTTTTTCCCAAGAAAGCTCCGATATATGAACAAGCCCCTCAACCGCCACCTTGTTTTCTCTTATTTCAACAAAACAACCAAAGTCAGAAACTGTGGTTACTACGCCTTCGTAAACCTCTCCTTCTTTCATCTTTTCCAATGCATCCTTGATAAGTTTTATCTCTTCAGCCTCAGACACAGCCTTTTCGGAAAGTACTATTTTATTGGTAGTTCTATTTAGATCAATAATTATTGCTTTGAAGTTTTTTCCAATCAAATCTGAGGGGTTTTTGAAAACTTCCTTTCCTAATTGCGAACTAGGGATAAAACCACTAAGACCCATTACTTCTACCACCACACCAGATGTATTAACTATCTTCCCCAAAACACCAATCGGCTTTTCCTCCTTTTTGGCCTTTTCCAGTTTTTTCCAAGCAGTTTCATAAGCTGCTTTCCTTAAGGATAAAATAGCAAAACCATCCGGAGTCTCAGTAATGAGTACCTGCACTTCAACTTCATCCCCTACCTTTAAATCCTTTATAAAAGTTTTTGCTTCATCAAAAGCCTTTTCAGCAACCACTCCTTCACTTTTGGCCCCAATATCAAGAATCACCTTCTTTGAGGTTATTTCCACCACTCTCCCTCTTACTTTTTGACCAACAGATAAACCCTTCGGTTTGCCACCGTAGGCTTCCAAGAGCTCTTCCATGCTCTTGGGCTCAGAAGATTTTCTTGAAGCTCTTTTCTTTTTTTTTGCAGCCACTTATCATACCACCTTTCTTTTTACACTTTGCAATTATATAGTATGAAACGATATGCTTCAAATGCTTTTTTATCCCATAAAAAAGGCCCAGCAATGAGTTATTTTCGCGTACCGTCGCCGGTAGACTATCGTCGCCGCTGGTGCATTTCACTTCGGAGTTCGAAATGGGATCAGGTGGTTCTACACCGCTCAAATCACTGGGCCAATTTACTCTCTGAAAACTGAAGGGAATTGGTCGTTAAATTCTTCGACTGATTCGCAACAGGTTGGCTTAACGCCTTACAGCGCTTCCACCGCCTGCCGAATAACCTGGTAGTCTTCCAGGGGTCTCAACGAGTCCTTATCTCGGAGTGGGCTTCCCACTTAGATGCTTTCAGCGGTTATCCCTTAGGAATGTAGCTACCCGGCGCTGCCGTAAACACGACAACCGGCACACTAGGGATTCCCCCAACCTGGTCCTCTCGTACTGAGGTTAGCTCTCCTCAAGACTCAAACGTTTCCACCGGATAGAGTCCGAACTGTCTTACGACGTTCTGAACCCAGCTCACGTACCACTTTAATGGGCGAACAGACCAACCCTTGGGACCTTCTTCAGCCCCAGGATGTGGTGAGCCGACATCGCACTAATCTAGCCACTTTCGTGGTAGCCTGACTATACCTTCATCCACTGCAACCAATGGATGCCGACGTGTTATGAAAGTATTAATTTTACCAATTTCAACAAATGAAAAATGGTAAGAAACTTCCATCTATCTGGTTTTAGTACCAGATAAGTCGATACGGGGTTACATTGGAAAATTATTATTTGTTGCTTAATTCCAATGAACTTCCCACGGTATTGCCCTTTATACTTCAGGATAATCCGAAGACTACCCGAAAGTCAAGAGGGTTTCACCGTTATGAGTCGGTGTTTCGTTTAAATTTCTAGGGGAAATTTAAACAACAGCACTTCAATGTCTCCATCGAAGGACCCCGATGTTGTTGAGGTAGCGATCCGCGCCGTCGATATGGACTCTCGGGCGCGACTACTCTGTTATCCCCGGGGTAGCTTTTATCCGTTAAGCTCCGTCCTCACCCATAGAGGATCGGAGGATCACTAAGACCTACTTTCGTACCTGCTCGGCCCGTCGGCCTCGCAGTCAAGCTGGCTTATACCTTTATGCTTTCACTACGATTTCCATCCGTAGCAAGCCAACCTTTGTACCCCTGCGTTACCTTTTGGCAGGGTACCGCCCCAGTAAAACTGCCCACCTAGCACTTTCCCTCAACCTGTGTTCAAGGATGTTAGGTAAGATTTGCCACATTTCAAAGAGAGGTGTTTCATTGACGAGCCGAAGCTCTCCCTCCTACTCTCAACAGTTAAAATGCACAGATCAATGCCAAGCTGCAGTAAAGCTCCACGGGGTCTTTTTGTCCTGGTGGAAATAGGCCGCGTCTTCACAGCCATCGCAATTTCGCCGGGTGAATTCTCAAGACAGTTGCTAGCTCGTGACGCCTTTCGTGCACGTCGCCAATTAAGCGACAAGGAATTTCGCTCATTATTCTGTCTTTTTCCAGAAACGCTTGTTACTAATTCAAGGTTTACACGATTTTGTAAACTCCCCATGTCGCCATGAGGGTCGGACTATATCATCTCAGTATTACACTAAGTCTGGCGTATAGTCTCTGAGGGTTCTTCCAATATGGAAGCCTTCCCTGCTGATTGTCTCCACCGATCAGATTATCACCATTTCTGGTACTGTCGGATACTGAGATTTTCCAGCATATAGCCAGATTTTACTACGGCAACGAATTTACCGTAGAACAGTTCACATTTGTTACTTCTCGATATCTCGAGTGGCATGGCCATTTCTGCCATGCTCCCCATGTCTCCATGAGGGTCGGACTATATCATGTCCGATTTAAATCGGATTCTGGCGTATAGTCTCTGAGGATTCCAAAACATTTTCTAAAGTATATTTCCTTTTTCTTCCTTTGCCTTTATTCAATTTCTTTCTTAATTCAAGAAGCTCTCTAAAGCCCTTTGGCTCTAGATGTCTTTTTGCAGCCATCAATTTAACAATTCTCTTAAATAGAGAAAAGTTTTTTTTCTTATTGGCTGAGAAAAAACTATATTTTTCAAAGAAAGGAATTATTTTTTCCTGAATTGCTCTTGGATTGGT
>JBAUDN010000051.1:0-1929 GCA_049678105.1 Microgenomates group bacterium | reverse complement strand
GAGGAACAGAAAACGACCCCTTATGATATCGGCATTTTCTTTCAGAAACTTTGGCAAGGTGAAATTGTTTCAAAAAAATACAGGGATGAAATTCTAGATTTCCTAACAGATACAATTTATGAGGCCTGGATTTCGGAAGGCATACAAGATGTTAGAGTCGCTCATAAGTTTGGACGAGAGGTTCATGTTGTGAACGATGCAGGTATTATTTTTACAGACGAGCCCTTCGTCTTAATAATTTTATCCAAAGGAGTAGTGGAAAGAGAAGCAGATGAAGTTTTCCCAGAACTAGCAAGACTTGTTTACGAGGTAGAAATGGAATGATTTAATGTCTCTTTTATCGTTCAGTTCTTGCAGCAGGTTCTAAGATTTTTCCTCTAAATTTATCTTTCTTTTCCTTTTCTTTAAGAACCTGCTGCATGTTGCAAGTTCTGGTTGGCGTATTTTCTTCCAAAAACCACTCAAGGCGTGTAGGACAACCTTCGCAAGGGAGAGTACCGGTCAGCGTGCAAATTGGGATTTGGACCAGTCCTTCTGGAATTTCCCAATCACGGTTTTCTTTATTTGCCAAGAGAGCTCGCATAATTTTATTCCAAATCGGTGTTGCTCCTGTAACACCTGAGGCAACCCGACTCATTGGGGAATTGTTATTGTTTCCAACCCATGCGGCAACTAAATATTCTTGGTTAAAACCTACAATCAAGTTATCTCGAAGGTTATTGCTTGTTCCGGTTTTGACAGCAACCTCACTATGACCCGGGATAACAAGTTGGGAATAACTTCCAAAAGCAGGAGATCGGGCTTTATTATCCCTTAAGATATCAATTAAAAGGAAGGCCACTCTCGGGTCCAAGACTTGTTCTCGGACACAGGGCGCCATGGCTGCCTCCGCTGCATAAGTATAGGGAATCAATCTGTTTAGTGCGGTGGTAAATTTCTCTTGGCATTTATTTTCTTCCAGAACTTTACCTTTGTAATTTGTAATTTTGAGAGTTGATATAATTTCCGGTCTTTTTCCGTAGTTTGCGACCGTTGCATAAACCTTGGCCAAATCGATAAGTTTTACGTCCCCGCCCCCAAGAGTTAAGGAAAGACCGAATCTTGATGGATTATCCCAGGTGGTAATTCCCATTTCTTGTCCCATTTCAACCATTTTATTTACTCCATAGCTTGCGAGAACTTTAACGGCCGGTACATTCCTTGATTCAGCCAACGCACTTCTTAAAGGGATGTTTCCCCTAAATTTCCCGTCATAGTTTCTGGGGGAGTAGGGGATTTGTCCTTGGACTGAAAAAGTAACGGGGGTATCGGCAATTATGGTTGCAGGAGTAAACTTGTGAGATAAGGCATGTGCGTAATTTACTACTTTTATGGCAGAACCTGGTTGCCTTTGCCTGATGGTGACATTCACATTTCCGTCTGCTTTGGTGTCAAAGTAATTTTTTGAACCAACCATGGCCAATATCTCGCCTGTTTCAGGATTAATAACAAGAGCTGATCCATTTGTGACATTTAAACCGGCGAGATTATCAACTTCAGCTCTCACAACCTCCTCGGCCATTTTTTGTATTGAGTAGTCAAGAGTGGTTGTTACCTCAAGTCCTCCTTTTTCAATTAATTCTTCTCCATATTTGTCAACAAGAGCCTGTTTTACAAACATGACGAAGTGGGGGGCTTTAATATCAATTCTGTTTGGTGCAAAGACAAGCTCTTCATTTAAAGCAGTTGCTTCTTGCTCATTGGTAATGTATTTATTTATCTTCATGAGTCTTAAGACCTCTTTTTGCCGAGACAGAGCTAAATCTGGGTTTGGGCCAAAGGGAGAAAATTTGGTGGGGCTTTTAGGAAGTCCTGCCAGAAGGGCCGCTTCAGCTACGGTCAGGTTTTCTACGTCTTTGCCAAAGTAAACTTGTGCGGCCTCCTGTATTC
>JBAUDN010000050.1:0-3767 GCA_049678105.1 Microgenomates group bacterium | reverse complement strand
CTTCTGTATATCTCATGGCAGCTGCAGAATCTCCGTCAACAGAGCCGAAATTTCCCTGTCCTTCTACCAGTGGATAGCGCATGGAAAAATTTTGGGCAAGTCTGACCAAAGCATCATAGACAGACATGTCACCATGGGGGTGGTATTTACCTAAAACCTCCCCAACTACTTTTGCGGATTTGGTAAAGGATTTGGTTGGGTCAAGGCTCATCTGGTGCATGGCATAAAGGATTCTTCTATGGACCGGTTTTAATCCGTCGCGGATATCAGGAAGCGCTCGAGCAACAATAACGCTCATAGCATAATCTAAATAGCTTTTAGAAAGTTCTGAGGTTATTTCAACTGGTTTTACCTTGCCGATTTCCATATTTTACAGCCTAAAAACTTCGATGTTTAACAAAAAAATAGAGGCCTTAGCCTACCTATATTTTACCTTTTCTGAGCCTACAGGGCAAGTGGAAACTTGCCTAAAATTGAGGCTAAATTAGTTTCGCCCGGTGGGTGAGAATGTTGCCCCAAGTCATCATTTTTTCCGCCCACAAAAGTGCATCATCTGAGGTCTTTATATTTGCTTTTTCCAATTCAGAATACTCTTTTGAAAATTTATGAAAGGTTTTTTTAAAAGGTTCGGTAAAATCCAATACATCTAAAGAGTTGATGTATTTTGTTGTTTGATTCAGGAACAAACTGATCCGTTTTTGTTTGGCATTGTAATCATCGGCTGCCCAATTACCTACACGGTTAAGATTCATGGCAATGTCCAGGATTTTAGCTTTTTTGTCCATTTTTACAGAAGCAATCTCTTAATTATCTTATCAAATCTTTTTCTAATTTCAGCTGATAAAATATCTCGACTGGGATTTTCTTGATTCGGCCGAAGATTAATAATTGAGTTGTAGTCGACCCCTTTTGTTTCCAGATCCAATCCCCCACCCCAAAGATTTTCTTGCTTGGACCCTTGTTCTAGAAGTTCCTTTTCTTCATCAGAATGTCTGTCAGCGCCACCACAAAGTATTTCTTGATCAACATCAATTACTAGCTTAATGAAGCCTTCAAAATGTTTGGCCATCTTTTCGAGCTCTTTTTTGGAAGCTTTTTCCCGAATGATAAGAAGCATGGTTGCATTATATCATTGGAGAGGTTAGCGGGTTTTAGGCGGCACGATTATAATTGCTATAAAGTAAGCTATAAGTCCTGGTATAAAACCGGTAAAGACGGAAATTAAAATCCAACCGAGGCGCAAAAGTGTTGGATCGACATCGAAATATTCACCCAATCCACCAAAAATGCCTGCCAAGATTTTGTTTTTGTCACTTCTATAAAGATTTTTCTTCACCGCCATTTTATTAGATGCTATTTAGAAGGCTCTTTTGATTTAAGTTTTACAACAACAGGCCGAATGAGCATTGTTCCTATGGAGGCTATTTTAAAGCCAACGCCTCCTATAAACATCATTAAGACAAGATGGGCAAAAGAGTTTAGGGGATCTGCGATTACCTCCATGGGAATATTCAGCGTATCCCCCATCCCCGTTGCCGGCTTGCTCATATCTTGGCCGGTTTGCGGAAGTTCAATTGGTATAGTTCCAAGAGTAAAGAATTGAACGGGCTCAACTTTTTTTGAAAATACCATGTAGACACTGAATCCGGAGAAAAGAATAATTACTATTCCCAAGACAAGCAAAAAATATCCAATAACCTTTTCGTTTATTGCCATATATTAATTATACACTTATCTCTTGTTACTTTTATAGATGAACTTAACCAAATGTGAAGAATTGTCCAAACGGCCAGTTTTCAGGTTTACCATCAAGAAGATATTCATTAAATTTCAACTCAACAATTTCAGACGACTTTTGTATGGCTTCCTTTTCTGCAGGGTCGTCCGCCGAATTGTGCTGGTCAATAAGACCTAAGCTATTTGCCCCATCTCGCAAACCATAAAGAGAAGTGGTTATAGAAAGTTCCAGTGGGTTTTTTATATCCTGCACAAGGTGGATAATCTCGTGCCATACGGTAGCGTCATTTTTCACTTGCGAAGCAATATCAAGATTTTTGTTTGCAGCCGAATAATTTTCAAGAAAGTGTTTGAAGAAGTGAATCTCTGGTCCCCCGAAAAAGAAAGGGGTATAGTGTGCACTGGGGTAATAAAGTTTATTGTTCCAACTGAAAGGCCCAGGGCTATTTGGATCAAGCACAACTCTTAAGGGTTTCTTTTCAAGAACTGCTTTTAAACGTGACGGGCCGTTTTCAGGAAGTATGTAAGCTGCGGTGTGAAGAAGAGCTTTTGAAAAGGCAGATGTATTAAGAGCAACTTTAGGGAGATTTTCAGAAACTTCCACAAGCTGTAAAAAGTCTTCCGCGGCTACTTCGCCATCCTTTCCACGAAGAGAAAGAAGACCAGTAAAAGGGTAAATTTCTTTGGCAGCGATAATTCCCATTGTTCCCCCTGTTGCAACTAAAAAAGCTTTTAAAAAACCCCTTCGAGACAATCTTTCTTCCGTCATGGTGGTAGAATTTTACTATTTGAAAGACAAAGTGTCAAAATTATAGGCTTATAGATTGATTTTTATTTTCGAAGCTACTTTCACTAGTTAAGGCAAACAGTTGGGCCAGACACCTCCTCCTCTGGTGGACAAAATATAGGCAGCGGTTTGGGCAGATTCCTCTGCATTTAAGCGCAAATCAGGATTAGGATCTTCCCCCATTGCTTTCCTGTTGTTTGCCCAGGTTATTGGCCCGAATTGAAAAAGCCCGACATAGGAATTATTGATGGCTAAAGGATTAAATTCTGATTCACAAACGGCAATATGTCTTAAAACATTGGGATCAACTCCGTACTGAGCGGCAAATCTTTCAATAAAACCATGGATCTCTTCAGGGGAAACTGGCGGCAGGGGTTCGGGTGTGGGGCTTGGGGAAATAGTTGGTGTTGGACTAATGGTTGGAGTGGGTTTTTCTGTTGGAATCGGTGTTGGCTCTTCAGTAGGAGTTGGTGTTGGTGATTGTGCGGGTTCGGGCGTAGTTTCAACAATTTGACTTAAAACTTCTGTTTGTTCTTTGGTGTTGATTGTTATCAAAACAGATAACGGTACGGCAGTTATCAACATCGCCAGGAAAAAATGCTTCCAGCTTATTCTCATTTCTCAAGTGGGGCAGCTCGGTGTCTGTAAGGGCAATATTCACATTCAGATCCTGATGCAGGTATTTTGCCAGAATCTAAAGTTTTTTTAATTTCAAAAATGGTAGGTTCTATCCAGTCGGTATTGCCTTTATGGGGGTGAAGTGTCATTACAAACTCTAGTTTTGCATCAAACTGGGGCTTGTTCTTGCTGGCATTGGCGTAGACGATATAGCCTGTTTTTGCCACCTTAAAACCGCTTTTTTCATAAATCCATTGATAGATTTCAATTTGTTTTTTGTATCTTTGCTTCCATTTATCATCAAGAGAAATCTC
This sequence comes from Microgenomates group bacterium, assembly GCA_049678105.1. GTDB lineage: Bacteria > Patescibacteriota > Microgenomatia > UBA8517 > UBA8517 > JBAUDN01. The sequence goes on along the minus strand of JBAUDN010000050.1, from coordinate 311 downwards.
ACTTGTTGTGCTGGTGGCTTTGTAATCAACAATAATAATTTCATCTTTTTTGTTAATCCATAAATCATCAATAGCGCCAAAAATCAAAAGATTGGTTCCTTCATGGAGATATTGTTTTCCAACAAAGTTATTTCTCCATTTATCAATATCAGGATGGTCAAAAGGAACAGCCTCAATTTTATATTTTTTCATTAATTTATGAGCTTGTCCTTTTTTCCGAAGAAGGTCAAATTCTTTTTTAAGAAGTTCATCAACAGCGAGGTTTAAAGTGAACCCCGGCATACTTGGACGTTTCACTCCCCGCCTTACAT
>JBAUDN010000049.1:0-4561 GCA_049678105.1 Microgenomates group bacterium | reverse complement strand
ATCCTTTTTAGCATTCCTACTGGTTTTTAATTTGGCAAGGCAGCGAACATGAAGAAAAGAACAAAGATCAGAAAGAAAAAGATAAAGAACAAAAAAGGCAGAAAAAAATCGTCATCCAGAGTCGTTCAAATCCCCGTACGACTTCTTGCTCCTGTTGGCAAGTTTCTACAAAGACAGTTGAAGAAGTTAGAAAAAAGGAAAAAAGAAATAGAAAAAGAGGACCCCTTTAAGGATTCATCAAGAATTTTGGATAATGCTTCGCCGGACACGGATGCCGCAGAGCAGTTCGGACATGCAAGGACCTCTGCTATAAAAGAGCAGCTTGACAGGAAAATGATTCAGACCAAAAAGGCATTGAGCAGAGTTAAAATTGGCAAATACGGAATCTGTGAGGATTGTACTAAGATGATAAACACCGATAGACTTATGGTTTATCCCGAAGCTACACTTTGCGCCAAGTGCCAGACGAAAAGAGAGAAATAGAAACCTTCGGCAACAAATTTTTCAAAACCGCTCGTGGCCTGTTATAGTAGAATGGACCAATGAACCCAAGCTTTATTTTTGAAGATGATAGTTTGTTTATTTTAGATAAACCTGCGGGTTGGATTGTTAATGAAGCCAAAACTACAAAAGGGCAAAAAGTTATCCAAACCTGGCTTAAAAAGCAAAGTTTTGATATAGCAGGGAGTCGTGAGTTTAGATCCGGTATAGTTCATAGATTGGATAAAGAAACAAGCGGTGTCTTGGTTGTTGCAAAAATAGAAAGCGCATTTAGAAATTTACAGGCACAGTTTAAGGAGAGAAAAATAGAGAAGGAATATGTTGCCCTGGTACACGGAAAGCTTGAACCTAAGAAGGGAAAGATAAAAGTGCCGGTAGGGCGTCTTCCTTGGAATAGGCAAAGATTTGGAGTCTTACCAGGAGGGCGGTTTGCAGAAACGGACTATCAAGTAATTGAGTATTATTCAAAAGATAAAGAAACTTATTCTTTGTTGAAACTATTTCCGAAAACCGGCAGAACACATCAAATTAGAATACACCTTAAGTATTTGGGCTACCCGGTAGTTGCGGATGAATTTTATGCAGGGCGCAAAACTGCAAGAGCAGATAGGATTTGGTGTCCAAGGCTATTCCTGCATGCAGAGCAGATTTCATTAGAACATCCTGCAAGTAAAAAACGTGTCAGCTACAAGTCGGATCTCCCTGAAGACTTGAAAAAAACTTTACAAGGACTTACTTCGACAAAGGAATAGTTTTCATACCGTCTTTACACAGGCTTCCTAGTTATTTAAACTTAGTTATATGTCGCCTGCCCAAAGGAGAAAAAGGCGGAGTAAGTCAAAGTCAAAAAAATTTCTCCTGATTTTATTTTTTGCAACTTTTCTATTTGTTCTTGTTACCCATCAAACAAAATTTTGGAGGTCTGATGCTAAATCCTTTTTGCTGATAAGACGAAGCGGTGGGGATATTGCTGTTTCGATATTTGACCCCAAACTTGAAAAAGTCACAAATATTATTATTCCCAAAAACACGGAGGTTACGGTTGCAAGACAGCTTGGTACATGGAAACTGGGGAGTGTTTGGAAACTTGGAGAGAATGAGGGACTTGAAGGGAGACTTTTGGCAGAGACCATCGTTAAACATTTTAAACTTCCTGTGGTGGTCTGGGCGGACTCCGGCGCTGAAGGTTTTGCGGGCGGGGAGCTGATGGGAATAATTAAGGCGGTTTTTGTTCCTTATAAAACAAACCTTGGAATAGGGGACAGGGTTAAGATAGGATTTTTCTCGGTAAGAATTAAAAATCTCAAAAGAGAGGAGATAGATCTTTCAGAAACTAATATTTTAAAACAAGTAACACTTATTGATGGGGAAGAGGGGTATATATTGACCGGAGGTCTTCCTAACTGGCTTAATGCTTTGTTTTCAAATCCAAAAATTTCAAGCGCTGGAACAAAAGTGATAATAGTTGATGCAACAGGGAAAACTCAGATTGCGGAGGAGGTTGGAGAGGTTATTGAAGTGATGGGAGCAAAACTCGCCAGCATAAAAAGAAGAAAAGCTGAGGGTTTTGACTGCGAAATCTTGGGTAAAGAAAAAGAGGTGGTTGATGAGATGTCAAAACTGTTTTCTTGTCGCAAACCTAAAAATTTGCCGCAAGGGAATTTTGATTTAGAAATAAGAATCGGAGAGGATTTTGCAAGACGTTTTTAATTTTCTTCTTCACCAACTCTTGTATTTTCTTTTTTGTGAACGAGTTCGGGAAGAGTGAATGAAATATAATCTATCTTTTCTGTTGAGAAAGAGGGAATATCGGCAAATTTTTTGGCCCGCTTGGTTTCGCGTATAAAAACCTTAACTTCTTGCGGTTCTGAGGATTTAATTAAGACTTGATATTCATTGCCGCGCAGGATAAGTTTTCGTAATCGGGCGGAAAGATCATCCGGTAAACGTCCGATATATTTTCCGTCTAAGGTGTAGATTGAAACACGGTGGCTGCCTGATTTGAGCCTTACTTCATCTCCGGCGTCAAGTTTTACCAGAACTTTTTTGGAGTCACCCAGGTGAAGGAGTGAAACCATTTTAGTTTTTCCAGGTTCTTCCAAGAAAGCTCCGGCAGAGGGTGCAACTTTTCCGGTTTTTTCTCCTTTCCTTAACTTTTTCCATTTTTGCAAAGATTTCGCGGCAATTGTATTGAAAGGGTCAATTTTAAGAGTTTTCTGTGCAATTTTCTTTGCTTTACCAATTTCCCCGAGTTCTACATGAGCGCGGGCTAGACGATTTAGCGCGTCAACGTCTTTAGAGTCTTGTTTGAGGATTAGTTTATTTAGCCTGACTGCTTCTTCCCAGTTTGCTTTGAGTGCTGCTGAGATAGCTTTCTGGGCAAGTTTTCTATCCATATAAATGTGATTTTTACTGTCTTTGAGTATAGATATGAAAAGGTGCTTGTCAAGACTAAAATTGACCTTGCCCTATAGTTTGACCTTATTAGTTGCAGGATGATATAATAATTGTACTGCTCAAGTTGAGCCTACGGAAAGCGAAGCGTTCTTTGTAGGCTTTTTGAGTTTAAAGAACCTTTACAGTCTGCGATTCTTGAAAGAAAGGAGAATGGGTAAAATGGAAGTGATATTCGGTCTCATCATCGCGGTCCTTTGGGTCATCGCCGCCTTGGGCGAGCGTAATCAGCCCAAAAAGTATGACCTTCCAGACTATTCCATTGCTCCCATCGACGATCCTTTCTGGCCCGATGGGTGGATATGGATGAATGGCCAGTGGGTACCGGACATTCCTCTATTGGACATGCTCTCAGAAGAGTGGTAAATGATCCATGAGAAACTTCAGGATTTTTTCCTGAACAAAATTTAAAGAAAAAAAGGAGGATAAAGATGTCGCCGTTTGGCCTGTTGTTGCTTTTCGTAGTCATTTACACAGCGAAGCAGCTTATTGGCGGAGTTTCGATTGCAGATGTTGTGGCTAAGTTGTTTTTTCTGTTTCTACTTCCAATTGCGATTGTTGGAACTCTTCTTAGCCTGGCATTTCCACACCCCGAGGGTACAGCAACTACCAATGTCCTGCGGACCGCATTTGTAATAATGGTAGTAACTGCCATTGTAGCAACTGTTAGCGGTTGGTTTATGGCGTTGAGAAGGAGACGCGGTTCTGTGAACTGAAGGTTAAGCGCCCGAAGGTGATTTTGGTTGAAATTTAACCAAATTACTGGAGGGCGCTCGTTTTCTTTTAGTGGATAAATCTTCGTAGTATAATTACCATTGAAATGAGCGGACACTCACACTACGCAACGATTAAAAGACAAAAGGAAACAAAGGATGCTGCGCGCGGACAGCTTTTCTCTAAACTTGCAAGAGCAGTTTCCGTTGCTGTTAAAACGGGCGGGGGAGCGAATCCTGATACAAATTATAAACTAAGGGTTGCTATCGATAAGGCTAAAGTTGCAAATATGCCCAAGGGAAATATTGATAAGGCAATATCGAAAGGTTCCGGGAGAGGAACGCTTGAGGAAGTGATCTATGAGGGTTTTGGGCCAGGGGGTATTGCGGTAATAGTTGAAGTTGCCACAGATAACAGAAATAGAAGCGGACAGGAAATTAAAAATTTGTTTGAGAGGGGAGGGGGGAGATTGGCCGGTCCAGGTGCCGTTTCTTTTAATTTTGAAGCGAAGGGTCTTTTGCTCGTAGAAAAGAAAAAGGATAAAGATGAACAAATGTTGACCTTAATCGATTTGGGAGTAGAAGATATGGAAGAGATGGAAGATGGTATTGAAGTCTATGTGGAGTCAGGTAGATTAAGCGAGATAAAAAGCAAGCTTGAAAAAGAAGGATTTAAGGTGACATCCTCTGAGTTGGCGCAAAAACCAAAGAATTACCAGATTATTTCTGATAAGAATGCGGCTTCAAAGATTCTTTCCTTTTTGAATAAACTGGAGGAACATGATGATGTTCAAAAAGTATTTGCTAATTTTGATATCCCCGAAGACATATTAACTAAAATTGATAATGAATAAGCGTAAAAGATTTATAGTAACGTCAATTATTCTCTCTCT
>JBAUDN010000048.1:0-11479 GCA_049678105.1 Microgenomates group bacterium | reverse complement strand
GAATGAGGCTGGCCAAAATTAGGCTTTTAATGATTTCGCTCTTCGTTTGTGCGAAACTTACGTCTTTCGCCAATTCTATGGCTCTTTTTGAGGCTAGTTGCCCTTTCTGTCTGGTTTTATGAGTCTTTTTAAATTGACCCTTGACAACAGCCTCAAAAGCCTCTTTTTTATGCAGAGCTTCGTCTAATCTTATGAAGCTGTGTTTCGCTTTCTCTTTTTGTTTTCTTGTTCTCCTTTTAGACACACTTACATTCTAAGATAGGCTGTCAATATTTACTAATCTCCTCTCTTGACATGAATTGCCTAAGGTGCATAAAATGTTTGAGTTAGGAATATCATGGTTGAGCCTTTTCAATATATTGTGTTGGGAATAGTTGCCCTTTGGCTTCTTGCTTTGTCCGTTGCCTTTTTGTTGATTTACAAGTTTTTTAACAGGTTGACTAAAGATTCTAAAAAAGGGAATCTGAAAAAGATATTGGATAAGATATTAGAGACGGGAGCCGGAAATACAAAGAGTCTTAAGAGGTTAGAGAAAGAGTTAGGTAGATTGCAGGATGAGGGCGAGTTACATGTTCAAAAGGTCGGATTAATACGCTTTAATCCTTTTGAGGAAACCGGAGGAGATCATAGTTTTTCAATTGCGCTTTTAGATGGTCAAGATACCGGTATTGTTTTGACAGGTTTACATACAAGAGAGAGAACAAGAGTTTATGTAAAGGCTGTAAAAAAGGGTAGAAGTGAACACAAGCTTTCTTATGAAGAAAAAAAGGCACTTACAAAAGCACAAAAAGAGCGCTAAACTAAATTATGCTAGACAAAATCTCTAAAATTATTTCTTCGAAAGGATTCATGATAGCAGCCTCTTTCCTGGGGCTTTATCTTTTATCGACAGGTGCTTCTTGGGCAATTTTTTCTTATTTAAAAACAGAGCCGGCAAGTCTTATTTCAGGAGGTCTTGATGAGTCGCGTTCTGGAATACTTGATTTACCCAGGACAGAGAAGTGTCCCTTAAACGGTGGGATGTTTACAAAAATTGAAAAGGATATTTGGGAGACAAGACGGCCAATTACCACAATAATTGAAAATCATGCAGATGCTCGTCCTCAATCAGGGCTATCTAAAGCAGATATTGTTTATGAGGCTGTAGCAGAGGGTGGAATAACCCGTTTTCTTGCGATATTTTATTGTGGAGCTGCTGCTGAGGATGTAAAGATTGCTCCTGTTAGGTCAGCCAGAGTTTATTTTATTGATTGGGCTGCCGAATTTGGAATTAAGCCAATCTTCATGCATGTTGGTGGGGCAAATGATTATTCGGGATTTGGTGATACAGTAAAAAATGCTCGCGCATTAGAGCTTCTTGAAACTTTAGGCTGGAGGATTCCTCGGGGTAATGATTTTGATACAACCTATGATTCAGGCTTCCCTATCTTTTGGCGAGATTATGAGAGATTGGGACGTCAAGTTGCCACCGAACATACAATGGTAGCCAGTTTGGATGCCGCCTATGAGCAGGCTGAAGAACGCGGGTTTGGTACAAAGGACAGTGATGGAGATGCCTGGGATGAGAATTTTATAGAGTGGAAATTTGCTGATGACAGCCCAAGTAATCAACCTACTGCGAGAGAAATTTCTTTTGAATTCTGGAGTAACAAGGATGAGTATGCTGTGATTTGGAAATATGACAGCGAAAGCAATTCCTATCTTCGCTATAACGATGGTAGTGCACTTCTGGATCACGAAACAAAAGAACAACTTTTGGCTAAAAATGTAGTAATACTTTTTGTCAAGGAAACGGGCCCAGTTGACAGAAATAAACACATGATGTATACAACAACTGGAGAAGGGGAAACTTTGATTTTCCAGAACGGTGAGGTAATTGAAGGTACTTGGGAAAAGGATTCAAGAACCGATAGAACTCGTTTCTACGACGAAGAGGGAAAAGAAATATCATTCGTAAGAGGACAGATTTGGATAGAAGCAGTCCCTGCGGGTAATACTATTGATTATTGAAGCTTGCTAACACCGGACTCCTGCCCCACTAAAAATGGCTGAATTAGCGGACATTATTACTTCAAAAGTAAGAATAAAAATATTAGAACTTTTTTTGTCTGATTTTACCGAGATGTATCATGTAAGGGGAATTGCAAGAGAAGTAAAGGAAGAAATAAACGCCGTAAGACGCGAACTCGGGCGTCTTGAAAAGGCTGGAATACTCAAGAAAGAACCTCGTGGAAACAGACTTTACTATTGGGTGAGACGTGATTATCCCTTCTTTGGGGATTTAATTTCAATGGTTGCAAAGACAACAGGTTTAGGTATGGCAATAGTTGAGAATAAAAACAAGATTGGAAAAGTTTCATCCGTTATGTTTTCGGGAAAATTTGTTAGAAGGAAGACGAGTAAGAAAGATGATGCCGTTGATATTTTGGTAGTTGGAGAGATTGTTCTTCCGGAACTTGCAAATCTAATCCGAGTTGAGGAATCTAAAAGAAATAAAGAAATAAACTATACAGTAATGAGCAGGGAAGAATTTGAATTCAGAAAAAAGCGTCGCGATCCCTTCATCCTCTCCATACTATCCGGAAGTAGGGTTATGATAATAGGTGACGAGGAGGATCTGGTTTCATAGATGAATCTTACTGCCGGCAAGAAACTTATCCTAATTTTTATCTTAACGATAATTGCTTCTTTTATAAGCCTGCCCAAAAAAATTCCGATTAATCTTCATTTTGGGCCAATAAATATTGAAAAAACTTTTCAGAGACCTGATTTGGATATTTCTATTGGCAAATTTAAATTGAAGAGAAATTTTGATCTTGTATTAGGGCTCGATCTAGCTGGTGGAAGCCATTTGGTTTTTGAGGCCGATACCTCTAATCTTTCCAAAGAGAAAAGAGATACTGCAATAAGTGGTCTACGCAATATTATTGAAAGACGGGTAAATCTTTTTGGTGTTTCCGAACCCAACGTTCAAACATCCACCTTTGAGGGAAAGGACAGAATAATAGTAGAACTTCCCGGGGTAAGGGATACAAAAGAGGCAATTGGAATTATTGGAAAGACTGCCCAACTGGTTTTTAGTGAATTAAGCATCGAAGAAGCTGGAGGTTTAATAGCAACCGATTTGACAGGAGCCTATTTAAAAGATGCTGGCGTTGTATTTGATAGGAATGTAGGTAAGCCGGTAGTCGCCATCGAATTTACCAAGGAGGGCGCTGAAAAATTCAGGGAAATTACAGATAGGAATGTAGGTAAGCCGTTGGCCATTGTCTTGGATGGCGAAGTGGTGTCTGCACCTATTGTTCAGGAAACGATAGCCGGTGGCTCGGCCCAAATTACGGGAGATTTTACATCTGATGAGGCAAAGAACTTAGCAATTCAGCTTAATGCAGGAGCCTTACCGGTTAATGTGGAGTTAATTGAGGAAAGAACTGTTGGTGCGACTCTCGGGGAGGAATCTGTGGAGAAGAGTATTAAAGCGGGCTTGGTTGGTCTTTCCATGGTGCTTCTTTTTATGATTTTAGCTTATGGGAAGTTGGGCTTTTTCGCAGATCTTGCTTTAATTGTTTTTGGGATTTTAACATTAGCCCTTTATAAATTAATTCCTGTTGTTTTAACACTGCCGGGGATTGCAGGATTCCTTCTTTCGGTTGGCATGGCGGTTGACTCAAACATTCTGATTTTTGAAAGATTTAAGGAAGAAAGAAAAAAGAGGGATTATGCCAATGCTTTGGAAGTCTCTTTTGGTCGGGCTTGGGATTCGATAAGAGATGCAAATATTTCTACTTTGGTTACGGCCTTTGTTTTGGCTAATCCGCTAGATCTTTCCTTTTTGCATACATCAGGACCCGTCAGAGGTTTTGCAATAACCCTTGCGCTGGGAATTGGTATAAGTTTATTTACGGGTGTTGTTGTTTCAAGAAATTTACTAAGAGTATTTATTAGAGAGAAAGAAAAAACAAAAGAATAAAATGAACTGGTTACGCTACAAAAAAATATATTTTTCAATTTCCGGTATTTTAATTCTCATTTCTCTTTTTGGGTTGATTATCTGGGGTTTAAAGCTTGGTGTTGATTTTAGAGGGGGAACGATTATTGAATATAAACTGGAAGGAGAGATTTCAACAGAAAATGCAACTAAGGAAATTGAGGAAACCGGGCTTGAGGTGACTTCAATTCAGCAAACAGAAAATTCATATCTTTTTAAGCTTCCTCCGATTGGTATGGAGGAGAAAGGAACTGTTGAAGAGGTGTTGGAAAATTTGACAGGGAACGAAGTGGAGGAACTAAGATTTGAAACAGTGGGCCCCTCAGTTGGTCCAGAGCTTGTTAAAAAGACTCTCTATGCCATTGTAATTGCAGCCAGTGCAATACTTCTTTGGGTTGCTTACCAATTCAAAAGTTTCAAGTTTGGAACTTCTGCCGTGCTGGCAATGTTTCATGACAGTTTTATCTTGATTGGCTTTTTTGCACTATTAGGACACTTTTTAGGTGCTGAAGTTGACTTCCTTTTTGTAACTGCACTTTTAACCACTCTTTCATTCTCTGTTCACGACACAATAGTGGTATATGACAGGATTCGTGAGTCACAGAAGAGGTATGGCGGTGATTTAATTGAGGTTGCCAACAAGGCATTAACAGAAACAATGGTCAGGTCTCTAAACAACTCCTTTACCATAGCTTTTATGCTTGTTGCCTTGCTTCTAATGGGGGGTTCAACAGTGAAATGGTTTGCCACAGCACTCTTGATTGGAACAATATTGGGAACTTATTCATCACCCTTTGTTGCTGTTCCACTTCTTGTAAGTTGGGATGATGTTGTGGAGAAGGTGAAATTAATAAAATGGAGGGAGCTTCTTAAAAGATAGGTTCGAACATTGTCCATCAGGCGGAGCCAAGCTTGACGAGAAGCGTAAAAAGCTATCTTGTCAAATGGTTTTATCCAGTCAAATCGGGATTTTCTGCCATCTAAGACAAGGTTCTGAAGTGTCATCTTTAAAAGTAGCCGTTTTTCCATTGGTTCAGAACTTTTAAATAACCTACTGGCTTTAGAAGCCAGTTTTAGTAAGTATTCTGAGGTTATATAGTATTCTTCGTCAGCAAAATGTAGCTTGGCCATCTTGCCGTTAATTTTCTTTTGTTCAGCCCGATACTCTTTTCGTTTTTTCTCATAGTAGCTCTCAGTAATTCGCCTATCTTTGCCAAATAGTCCTTTGTTCTTCCTGTCTTTAGATCTAATACTTTTCCGTTCATATATAGGTCATTACATCTTTAACCTTGTTTGTCTTATTTTATCAGTTTTACGATAATATAGTCTTATGGAAGACATTAGGTTAAAAATTTGGTCAAAATTGGTATATAAAGACCCACGAGACTGGTTGCTTAAACTCGCAAAAATAGAGAAAGAAATAATTCCCTGTGTTGCCAGTCAAAAAGCAAAAACATTTAGAACTAATAAATTAAAGTGGGCAAAAGAAGCCAGACAAGCAGGTATATTTACTTACGGAATGAGTCTTTATAAAAAAAAGACTGTTAATTTTGCCTTGCACGAGGCTGACGATTATGATTTTATTGCCCGTTTTATTGATAAAGATATTGATAATTACATCCCAGTTCAGCTAAAAGAGTGGGTTCCTTCTAGATTAAATCAAAGTCAGTCATTGGCCACGATTTACGAAGAACTTAAAAAGTATTCAAGTCAAAATGATTTGACTGTTGCGATTTATGTTTGTCGGGATACCAAAATTGACGCTGAATTGATACGCCTCAAGGGAACACAATTTGCAGGTGTTTGGCTGTTTGGAGCCAGTAGTCGTGATAAGAGAAAATGGTTTCTGTGGGGTGATGTTCAGGCAAGTCCAGATTTTTTTGAGTTTGACTATCCAGTTGAATAAACAGGTTGGAGATGTTGTAATTCTAAATTGTCAAAGACAATTTTTATTTCGCTTAGACTAATTCCAAACTCAATCTTCTGGTTGCAGAATAAGTCCTTTAGGGGGGTTTGTTAATGTACATTTAACAAATAAACATTTCGTTGTGATAAATTCGACAGAGATGTACAATACGATTGTATATGGGTATATTTGGCATTAAAAGTAAAAAAGAAAAGACAGAAGAAGAACTAAATAGACAAGTTGCAGAAGCGAATGAATTTATTAAAAAGATAAATACAGAAAAAAGCCTTCCTTCAATTCCAACACAGCTTTTGTTAAAATCAGGAGAAGAAGCATTTATCCAAACTGAAAGCGCTCTATACGAAAGTCGAGCAACTTCATATTACCAAGGTTCAAGTTCAGGTGGAGGTTTTAGGGTTATGAAAGGGGTTTACGTTGGCGGGTCTTCCCGTTCTGGTAAATCAGAGAGCAAGCAGGAGTTAAAAGTAATAGATAAAGGAACCTTAGTAATGACAAATAAAAGATTGGTATTTAGTGGCCTACACGAAAATAGAAATATTTTGCTGGATAAAATACTGTCGCTTGAACCTAAAAGTGATTCTATATTAGTAACAGCGGAAAATAAAACTAAAAAAATGTATTTTACTGTTCCTAATGGTATTATTTGGTCTTTTACCTTTCTAATTTTAAAAAATGCTCCAGACCCACACAAATTAATAGACCCCAATTTAACTATAAATTTAAAATAACAAGTTATTTTGTTTTAAAACCTACTACCGAGAAAATTTCGCACATTGTATCTTGGTATTGCTTTAAGTAAAGACGGGCTGAATTTGAAGGCTATCACAGGCGGTTTTGATGTTTTGTAGAGCAATGTCAAACTCAATCTCTTGGTTGCGGAACAAGTCCTTTAGGGGGAGCAAGCTTCTAATATTTGCAATGTTGGCACAAGTTGATATAATGCCGTCAACATGTCTCCAGAATATAAGGTCCACATCGTTGACAAGTCTACGGGCAATACCAGTCGAGTAGAAGAGGTCAATGCTCCAACTGTTGAAGAGTGCCTTGATATTGCTACCGAGCAATGGAATACGGATGAGGAGTGGGTAGTTCTTGTAGAACTCGATGGAGAACCGCAAGCCGTTATGCAACAACCTGACGATGTAGTAATAACCTCAAAGTTCGAGTAAGGTATCGACTTGGGAGCAATTTTTTTAGCCTCAAATTTTAATACTCCAAGTAGGACGGTAGAACCTGATACAATTATCTTGTGAAACCAATTAAAGCACTGATATACCAAGAGAATAATATTAAGTATCCTTACAAACCTCAAGAAGATTCCTTTCTTTCAAAAGATAATATTTTTGCGGTTACTGATGGCATTACACACGATAAGGGTGAGGGTGGTTTATACCCTACTCCTTCTGATTCTAAGGAAGTAGCACAACTTGTGGCAAAAGAATTAGTCAATAATCTTATTGCGAAAAAAGACCATAATGAAAAGACAATTAAAGAAGCATTTGTCGCTGCAAATAAAAAAGTAAAAACATTTAATTCTAAAAGTAAGATGTGGGCAAATAAAGGAAAAACGGTTTATGACATTGGAGCCTGCACAGCATCTCTGGTAATTCTAAAAGAAAAATCAGTTCTTTATGGAATCCTTGACGATTGTAGTGCTGCGGTTTTTGATGAAAACTTAGAAGATAAGATACAGATAAGAGACTATGTCGTTGAGTCTGCTAAATATTTCAATCAACATTACGATTGGTCAAATCCTAAAGATAGAAAGGTTTGGAGAAAAGAAATAAGAAATCACAAGTTTAAAACAAAGAATGGGGAGGAAATCGGTTACGGTGCCTTAGATGGCAGAGAGGGATTTATCAACTTTCTGCAAACAGGTGAAGTAAAGGCAACGAAAAGCGACTTGGTATGTATATACTCTGATGGGTTTTTTAAGGCAATAAACGACCTGAATTTTATAAAGTTAATTAAAGACAGTAATTTTGATGGGTCTTTATATGAAAGGATTAATAGGTATTTAAGAAATAAGGGTTTAGACAAAGAAAAAACTGCATATTTCATCAAGCTAAATACTTAGAAAATAGATTCTAACTTCGTCCATCAGGCGGAGCTAATGACATTATAGGTTGACTTTTAGGTTTAAGTTTGGTATTATTTCCTCAGTTAACATAAGCAATTTCAGGCTAACGCAGCCTGTTTTTTGTTTGATTGACTAATGCTCGCACATTTGTATCTGAAAAGGAGATTAAAAATGTTTCCACCAGAAGTTGCACTTGCCGTGGCAGGCATAGCGATCCATACAATGGCACTTGTCTTTGCCTTGGTCATCTGGAAGTGGGAAGTGAAAACACAGTCCAAAGTCGCACTATGGATATACATACTCGTGACACTACTCGTCGTGGACTTTGTATCTGGAGTAGGAGAGTTTCCAATAGCATACTGCACTGGAATAACGATTCAACTCGTGTTCTTGGTGGGCCTGCTATTCTGGTTTTTGGGCCATATTCTCTTTGAGAAAGAAAAGGAAAGTCTCTAATTCTCAACCAACTGTCACACTTCCTGTCCTAAGCAAAAGCACCGTGTGGTGAGTAGACCAAGAAGTCGACTGATTGCAAAACATTGCGATCATTCACTTCTCTACTCCCCCGGTGCTTTTTTCTTGGTTAAATTTGAATATAATAGGTTCTAACATCGTCCATCAGGTGGAGCAGAAGGGTGTTCCAGTTATTCATGACGATAAACCTGAAGCTTTACTTGAGAAACTAACAAATTTTGGCAGATTTTAATCTATTATCTGAGCTCGGATTCTGTGTAAGTTGTCGTTAACAACCTTGTATACTTCTTTTCTCTCTACAAGGAAACCCATTCCAAAACCAGAAGAGTGTAATGTGGTAACTGCTTGTCCATCCGCGAGTTGCTGGATTTCATCGGAGAATAAAACTACTCCTCTTTGAGCATCAACAATGGGTTCGTTATTTACACCTCGATTCAATCCAGCAAAACTACCAAGATTTTCAGATGACACCCGCTGCCACTTGTAATTGAAAAAGTTTGGGCCACTAAGTGTTGTTTTCACTTCGGGATTGCTATCTAAGGAACTACCTATGTTCTCTGTATCTTCTATCCACTCTCCCAATATCTCTTCTTTTTGATAACCAAGCTTTTCCAATACTGCTGCCCTTACAACTCCTCTTACGGCCATCTCTGAGCTTTCCAAATCTGGGTTATACCAATGGCCTGCATTATCTACCTCCGCCACCATTGGTTTGCTTAATGTACCTACTTCCCCTTGAAGTTTTTGGAAAAGCGCATAGTCCTTTGAAGAAACTCTGATTATTCTTTCTCCTACCATTTGGCCAAGAATAAACAATAAGTGTTATTATTGCAAGTAGTAAGTTCTAACGTTTTCCATTACAGAGAGGATTGTTTGGGCCAAGTGTTTACTATACGACCTTTTACTTACTCTTTTCTTTTTGTTTAAGGTGGTTCATCAGGGCTTTTTTCTCGTTTGGAATTTTCTTTTCTACAATTTCTTCATAAAGTTGTTCTAATATTTCCCCTACTTTTGGCCCAGGTTTAATGTTGAGTTCCTTCATCACATCATGGCCTGTGATTTTTAGATCATGAACAGTAAAGGGTTGTTTTTGGACTTCAATCAGTCTTTTTTTGAATTCTTCCAAACGCCAGGAAGTTTCTCTTGCTCCTCCTCCCAATCTATCTCCTACACGGAGGTCAAGCATGTCTTTTATATTTTCCTTGCCAGCATTTCTGATAAAACGTCTGATTGCTTTATCTGTTTGCCTCTCATCAACCGTGAATTGATGCCAGCGGACGAGTGTTAGTAATTTTTCAGTCTGCTTTTTTGAAAACCTTAGACGCTTTGCTATTCTTTTTGCAATATTTGTACTTACCACTTCATGGTTATAGAAAGTGATTACTCCATCCGGCAGTTTTTTATATGTCTGTGGTTTTCCAATGTCATGGATTAAAGTTGCAAATCTAACTATTGGTTTTTCTGATTTACAGTGTTTTAGAGAAAAAAGACTATGCGTTCCAACATCGTGTATATGGTGCCTGCCCGGAGATTTTTGTTCCACATCAAAGGTCTTTTCAAATTCAGGGATTATCTCTTGCATTAAGCCCGCATTTCTTAACATAACAATTCCCTCATAAGGGTATGGAGAGGAAAGGATTTTTAGCAGTTCATCTTTCACCCTCTCTTTGGCAATTTTATTTATCAAGGCGGCATGCATTTTAATGGCTTTAAAGGTTTCATCCTCAATAACAAAACCCAGCTCTGCCGCTATTCTTACGGCTCGCATCATACGCAGGGCATCTTCTGAGAATCTTTTAAAAGGTTTACCTACGGCTCTGATAAGTTTTTTATCTAAATCTTTCTGTCCGTCATAGGGATCAATTAATTTGTATTCGTTGGGTTTTTCTTTAAGTTTCTTAAGAGCCATGGCGTTTATGGTGAAATCACGCCTTTTTAAATCTTCTTGAAGCGTTTTTCCCCATATAACTTTATCAGGATGTCTTTTGTCGGAATATCCAATTTCTTTCCTGAATGTTGTTATTTCATGGGGGCTTAAATCCTTTGTTTTACTTGGTATCCCGACTGTTCCGAATTTGTTGTTGTAATAGCCGTCCGGGAATATTTTTAGGATTTCATCTGGCGTAGCGTTGGTGGTAAAGTCCCAATCGTCAACTATTTTTTTTGTTAACAAATCACGCACTGCTCCACCAACCACATATATTTCAAAACCCTTTTTCTCAAACTGATCAAGTATTTCTAGGACGAATTTTGGTAACTGGACTTTCATTCCTTTAACATTATACTTCAATAAAGAAGAACCGATGAATACTCAAAGCAAAAAATGGGAAATTATAGGCAAGCTAAAAGTTAAGAATGGTAAAGCAAAAGCTGATGATATTGTAGATATTCTCCTAAAAAACCGAGGGATAAAAACAGTTAAAGAAAAAAAAGAATTCTTCAGCCCCACTTCTCCTGAAAAAATTACACTTAATAGCTTAGGTTTGGAAAGAACTAGTATTAACAAAGCAATAGCAAGGATAAAAAAGGCAATTAAGAACAAAGAGAAAATTATTATTTATGGGGATTATGATGCGGATGGGATAACAGGAACAGCTATTCTTTGGGAGTGTCTTTTTTCACTTGGGGCTAATGTTATGCCTTATATTCCGGAGAGATTTTCAGAGGGGTACGGCTTAAATTCAGAAAGCATTACCAGACTAAAGCAGGAAAATCCGGACTTGGGGTTAATAATTACCGTTGACAACGGGATAGTTGCTAATAAACAAGTAGAACTTGCAAAAAAAATTGGTATTGATGTAGTTATTACCGATCATCACCAGAAAGGAAAAGCAGCTCCAAAAGCATTTGCAATTGTTCATACAACTGAAATAAGCGGTGCAGCACTGGCTTGGGTTTTAGCGAGAGAGATTAGGAAAAAGTTAGCCGGGAAGAGTGAAATTCCAAAAGGACTTGAATTGACTGCGATTGGAGTTATAGCGGATCAAATGCCGTTGACAGGCGTGAATCG
>JBAUDN010000047.1:0-2012 GCA_049678105.1 Microgenomates group bacterium | reverse complement strand
GTGCCAACGGCTCACAGTCTGTCGTAATGCCTTTCGTTGTAAGGAAAGTCGGGCTTGATGTTATAGAGGTAAATTGTAATCCCGAAAAAGATTTTATTGCCAGAGATACTGACACTGATGATAAAGCAGAAATAGAAAAGCTCAAAGAAACCGTTAAAAATCAAAAATGTGATTTTGGAATAGCATTTGATGGAGACGGTGACAGAGTTGTTTTCGTTGACGAAAAAGGACAATTTGTTCAAGGAGAATATTCCTGTTCTTTAATTGCAAAAGGGTTCCCTGGAGACACAATAGTCACTCCAATTAGCTCTTCTCAGGTTATTGAAACTCTCGGTAAAAAGGTGGCAAGGACAAAAGTAGGTTCTCCTTATGTTATTGGAAAAATGAAGGAATTAAACGTCCCCTTCGGCTTTGAACCAAACGGTGGAGCTATTTTTGCTGAGATTATGTATACCCGGGACGGTGGCTCAATGACAATGAAAATACTAGAAGTTTTTCATAAATTTAACGGAAGCTTTTCAGAGATGATTAGCCAACTACCAAAGTTTTATATGCTTAGAACTAAAGTAGGTTATAAATGGGAATTAAAAGAAAAAATCATTTCCGAAGCAAAGAATCAATTTAAAGGTATAAAAGTTGAGGAGATAGACGGACTTAAAATTTGGCTTGACAAGACGACATGGATACTTTTCAGGTCTTCCGCAAATGCACCCGAGTTTAGAGTATTTGCTGAAAGCAAGTCAGAACAAAAAGCACATAAGTTATTGAATGATGGCGTCCAATTCGTTAAAGAGATAATCTCTAAAAATGCCCAATCTTGACTCTCTAGAAGAAATAAGGAAGTTTGACGAAAAAGAAGTTCTCTCTTCTATAAAGATGCTTCCCGACCAGGCTAGGCAAGCTTGGGAGGAAGTAAGTGAACTAAAGATTATTAAGAATTTGGCTGGTGCAAAAAATATTGTTGTTTGCGGTATGGGTGGTTCTGCCTTGGGCGGGCGCGTTGTTGACTCTCTGATTGAGAGAAAAATACGGGCGCCAATTGAGATTTTCACTCAATACTATTTACCGAATTATGTTAATAAAGACAGTTTGGTTATTCTCTCTTCTTATTCGGGTAATACGGAAGAAACTTTATCTTGTGCCAATGAAGCAATAAAGCGAAATGCTCGGATATTTGGCATAACCACAGGTGGGAAGCTGGCTGAACTTCTCAAAAAGGAGAAAGTTGACGGCTATATTTTTGAGCCCACTTACAATCCATCAAAAATGCCGCGTTTGGCTATTGGTTATTCCGTTTTCTCTATCCTGGCTTTTTTGAATAAAACTCATTTTATTACTTTACCAAAAGAGGAGATGATTAAGGCCTTTGATGTATTGGAGGAGTTTATCAAGGAATTTGGACCAAGGGTTGCAGAAAAAGAAAATCTTGCCAAAAGGGTAGCCAGTAAGTTACAAAACAAAATTCCTGTACTTGTTGCATCAGAACATCTCGTTGGAGCGGCACATGTTTTCAAAAATCAGCTTAATGAATCTTCAAAAACCTTTAGTAATCTTTTTGATTTACCTGAGTTAAACCATCATCTCATGGAAGGTCTTAAACTGCCTCCTAAAGCAAAAGAGGTTCTGCATTTCCTTTTCTTTGAATCCAAACTTTACACAGATAGAGTGTTTAAACGTTATTCAATTACACAAGAGGTTGTTGAAAAAAATTCGGTAGAGCACAGTGTATATTCCGTTCGATCGGAAACTAAGCCGGAGCAGGTTTTTGAGCTTTTGGCATTAAGCTCTTTTGTCACTTTCTACTTGGCAGTGCTAAGCGGTACTGATCCGTCTCCGATCCCTTGGGTTGATTATTTCAAGGCAAAGCTAAAATAACTCCTTTTCCTCGAACAGGAACTCGTATCTGTGATATATTAAAATAAGTATAAATTATGACTGCCCAACCACAAATACTCTTCTTTAATCAAATAGATAAAAATGACCTGCCGTTGGTTGGTGGTAAAGGAGCTAAC
>JBAUDN010000046.1:0-7424 GCA_049678105.1 Microgenomates group bacterium | reverse complement strand
CTGCCAATTACCTCAAAAAACACCCCGATACGATTAGGAGATGGATTAGAGAAAGGAAACTTCGTGCAACAAAACTTGCTGGTAAATATGGTGTATATCTTGTTTCCAGAAGTGACCTTCTAGAATTCATGATGTCTAAGGTTATGGAAGAAAGATAATCTTCAATCTAACAGAATTTCGGAACATAGAAAAAGATATTTAAAGTAAAAATTTAAGTTATGAATTTTTTGACAATATACTTTTCTTTTGATATTTTTAGGATAGAAAAATGAGCAAGAGAGAAACAATATCTGAAGAGATCCCTGCACATTTAATTCCTGTTCCAGGTAGACCAGGAATTTATACTAATAGACCAGAAGCTTTAAGGGAGGCGAGCGAAGAAGAAAAGGTAAAAATGAAGATGGCAGAAGCTCAAGTATTTTTAAAAAAATGAAAGAGATAATCCTCAATTGTCTTCATGTTTGCTTTCTTCTTAAGTAGTTGTTATATTTGCAGCAATCATGGACGATAAAGAAAGAGAAAGGCGCCCTTATTGTTGGAAGCGACATGCAATTTATGATGCAGATCCGGAAAAAGATCCGGTTAGTTTTGCCGTAACTATATGTGAATATAGAGAGAGTGATGGGATTATATTAAGGGAACGTTTTTTTTGTACACACCCAGAGGCACCTACTTCCGGGTTTTCTGTCTTTTGCGAACCTTTTAGAAAAAAAGCTTCTACATAAGAGAAAAGCTAGCTTTTTCCTTGACAACTTTTTTACCCACAGAAGGGCATTGACCCATTTGTAGATCGTGTTATAATAAATGTGCACATGATGTAAAAAGTAATTACCAGATGGCCGAGAGGCCGCTTTTGTGCAACCGTCCATCTGGGCGGTTTTTTAGTTCTTTGACAATTAAGATATGACTGGAAGCGTAAAGACGAGAACCTATCGTGTTTACGCATGTTAGGTTCAAAACTCGTCACATTTTGAGGGTTTGATCCTGGCCCAGGACGAACGCTGGCGGCGTGCCTTAGGCATGCAAGTGGAACGATCTAGACTTGTCTAGAGAGTCGCGAACGGCTGAGTAACACGTAGGAATCTACCCCTTGGTGGGGAATACCTCCGAGAAATCGGGGTTAATACCACATAAGATCTCCGGATGAAAGGGCATAACTGCCCGCCGAGGGAAGAGCCTGCGGCCCATCAGCTTGTTGGTAGGGTAATGGCCTACCAAGGCTACGACGGGTAGGGGGCGTGAGAGCGTGAACCCCCAGAGAGGCACTGCGATACGGGCCTCACACCTACGGGTGGCAGCAACCGGGAATCGTGCGCAATGGACGAAAGTCTGACGCCGCGACGCCGCGTGAGGGATGAAGGCCTTAGGGTTGTAAACCTCTTTTGCCAAGCGGGAGACTTCTTGGCGAATAAGCATCGGCTAACTACGTGCCAGCAGCAGCGGTAAAACGTAGGATGCAAGCGTTGTCCGGATTTATTGGGCGTAAAGAGTTCGTAGGCGCCTTGGAAAGTTATGTTTCAAAGCCCGGGGCTTAACCTCGGAAAGGGGCATAATACTACCAGGGTTGAAGGATGTCGGGGCTACTGGAATTGTCGGTGTAGGGGTGAAATCCGTTGATATCGACAAGAACACCAAGGGCGAAGGCGGGTAGCTAGGCATTTCTTGACGCTGAGGAACGAAAGCTAGGGGAGCGAAAGCGATTAGAGACCGCTGTAGTCCTAGCCGTAAACGATGCTCGCTAGAGATGCGGATTTTATATTTGTGTCTCACAAGCTAACGCGTTAAGCGAGCCGCCTGGGGAGTACGGCCGCAAGGCTAAAACTCAAAGGAATTGACGGGGACCTGCACAACCAGTGGAGCATGTGGTTTAATTCGAGACGAACCGAAGAACCTTACCTGGGCTTGACATACTAGTTGCTCATCACCAGAGATGGTGACTCTTTCGAAGGTACTAGTACAGGTGCTGCATGGCTATCGTCAGCTCGTGCTGTGAGGTGTTCCCTTCAGTGGGGTAACAAGCGCAACCCTCGCCGTATGTTGCATTTCATACGGGACTGGTCGCCTTAGGCGACAGGAAGTGGGGATGACGTTAAGTCAGCATGGCCCTTATGTCCAGGGCGACACACATGCTACAATGGAGCCGACAATGGGTTGCCAAGCGGTAACGCGGAGCTAATCCCATCAAACGGCTTCTCAGTGGGGATTGAGGGCTGCAACTCGCCCTCATGAACGTGGAATTGGTAGTAATCGCGGATCAGCCAAGCCGCGGTGAATACGTTCTCAGGTCTTGTACACAGAAATTAAAGCGCGCCTGGCAGTCATTATCACTAAGTGGTTAGAATCCACTCTCACATTCAGTTTATATGAACGTGACGTAGCCAAAAAAAATCGGCAGGCTGGGATGTCGTAAGACACCAGCTGGAGGGCCTGAGGCAAAAGGCAGGCCCGTAAAAAGAGAAGCAATCGACCTATGCGGTGTGTTATAGGGAAGATTCTTTGCCCCGCTCAACGGGGGCTTCAGCGGGCATGTTTGGAAAAGTGATTTTGATGACCCAGGGAGATCCTAATAGGATAGAGGTAATTGCCTATTAGGAAGTCAGCTGCTTCGTAGTAGTCGTCGTTTGTGGTAAAATAAAATTGTTTACCGCTGCGGTGGTGAAGGGAGCAACCAGAGATGTTATCTGCAAACTATATTGTTGGATTAACTGATGGAGAAGGTTGTTTTTATGTAAACATAAGACCTCCTGATAAACGTTTTTCTCGCTCTAAACATGGTGTGGCTACTCATTTTTACTTAAAGATGAGGGAAGACGAGCTACATCTTTTGGAGAAGGTTAAAGAATTTTTTGGTTGTGGAGCGATTTATCATCAAAAAGATAAACGCTCAAACCATAGTTCTTGTTACCGTTACGAGATTAATGCGCAGAAGGATATACACAAGGTCTTGATACCATTTTTTGACAACCATTCTCTTCAGAGTGCAAAAAAGAAAAATTACAAAATTTTTCGGGAAATTGCATTCTTGGTTAAAAATAAAAAACACAGAGATGATGATGGTCTTAAGTTAATTCAACGATTAAAATCACAGATGAATCTCGGGGCTCGCCCGGTGCGGGAAATCCGCTCGCCGGGTTCCGGTAGTCGCCGGAAGCCTGCTCAGAAATGAGTAGGGTCGGGAACGAACTATAACCTTAATGAAGTTCAATCCGCCCGTCAAGTGAGCGAAGTTGGGGGCACCCGAATGCCGTTTGTGACGGCAGAAGGTGAAATCAGCAACGAGCACTAAGTCGTAACAAGGTATCCGTTCTGGAAGGAGCGGATGGATCACCTCCTTTCTAAGGAGTTATTATTAACACCCCTTTTTAAGGTGTGAGTTTCAGGTTAGAAAACCACACTCGTTTCCAGTCATATCTTGGTTGTCAAACAAAAAAACACCCGCGAAAAATCGCGGGTGTTTTTAGTGAAAAAAGTAACTTTATACAAACTTCCTTGTTTGAGATTTGGTTATTTTTAAACCATTTTCAGGAATAACAAAACCAAGGAAAATCCTCGCATAAGTTAATAGGTTTGTATATGTTGGACTCTTCTTTTTTGGAGGAGCTGGTTCAAAACTATATCTTCCACTACAGAATTTTATGCGCCAGTGAATTTCTTTAGAAAATCCTGAGTCCGGAAATTTTTGTGCGGCCCAGGCTTGTGTATCCATGACATGTTCAGAAGAGTAAATTTCTACTAAATCTACAAGATTTCCCTTTTCATCTTTTTCCCATCTAGGAATTCTTACGCCCGCTGCAATTTTTAGTTCTAAAATATTTCCATCAAACTTGTTTGCCAAATCCGTTCCCACAAAGAATCCTGGAGGGAATGAGTTTTCGTTTCTGCCTTGAAAAAGATAGACAGTTGCCCCTATCAGCTCTTGTTCAAGAACAGCCTTTGATATCTCGGATGTAGCGGTTTCTCCTGTCAATTTCTTTTGATACGTTTTTCCTTCTTCATCCTTAAGGGAAACAGTTATGTTGGATGGATTTCTTAATAAACGCTCGAGGTCAGCAGCAAAAAGGAGTTTGTTTTTGTGGACACCTGCGTGAGCCCATGTTGTTGGTCCCTGGTTTTCTGGATAGGTTTCAATTATATTTTTAGAGAGATCTTCAAAAATTTTATTATTCTCTTCAGAAAAGGGATAGGGGAAGGCCTCTGGTGTAATTATCCATTTTCCGCTATTTAATTTAACTGCCATAACGATTGGTTTTTCGTGATCTGCAAGATCTATAGTGTCGGCAAGAATAAAACCTTCAACCATTTTCCTTACTTCGGGAGTTGGGGTGGGTTTAAGTTCCTGTTGGGATGGGATCTCGCTTGTTGGTGGAACAGAGCGAAAAGGAGTTGGAGTTGCAAGAACACCCGCCTGATTTGCGGTATCTGGTAGATTTTGGACCTCTAGCTGATTAAAACCTGCTGTTGAACCCTCGACAAATTCAGCTGATACAGATTCTTCTTTTTTAGATTTCCAAAGCTCTATACCAAGGCGTCCCAAGCCATAGGTAATAAGGCCAATTCCGCCTGCTTTACCAGCCAATCTTAAGAACTCCCTTCGGGAGATCTTTTCTTTTTTATCTTCGGGTATTGGAACTCTTTCAGCTCTCATTTTTCCTTCTTCTGACATAGTATTTCTTTCAATTTTCATTTTAGCAGAATAGATATAAGAAAGATTAATAAATTGGAGTTTATTGTAATAAAACGGGAGAACAAAGATTTGAGAGGGTACCTCTATAGGTAAACATAAGAGGTACCCTTTCATGGGTGTTGTGTGTGAACTATGTTTTCTTCCGGCGTGACTTCCAAACCAAGTAACTGCCCGCAAGTAGCGATGCGATACTGGGTAGAAGTACTATTGAATCCATAGCGCCGGTTGGCGGTTCCTTCTTGGGTGGTGACGGGCACCATTCGATTTTGAAAGTCCCGTCTGGTTCACCGATAAGCTTGTAGCCTTCACCAACCTCAACGAAGTAGGAGTATTCTCCAACTGCAAGGTCGGGGATGGTACCAGACTCAGTCAGAAAACCATCGTCAACCAAGCTGAAAATCAACATGCCGAGGATTTTAACCTTCAGTTTTCCAAGGCCGCCCTTGGGGGCACACTTAGGACTAATGCTGTATGTAGCCTCGTCAGGCTGAGGAATGGTTCGACACACTTCCTCGATGCCAGTGTCGCAAATTCTCTCTGGATCCGCGGCATCAACGTAGGTGATATCTTGACTGTGACACTCTAGAGTTTCATCCGTGGGATGAGGATACCAATCGGACCATTCACCGGGGACAGGGATTGTTTCGAGGCAAGCCTCAGGTGGAATTTCCCGGCACACCTCTTCAAGTTCTGTGTCGCAGACGGTCTGAAGGTCGTTGGCATCAACCCAGGTGTTCCACCGTGACTTACACTCTAGAGCTTCATCCGTGGGATGAGGATACCAATCGGACCAGACGCCTTCCTGGAGAACCGTTTCCTCACACACTTCCGGCGGAATTGATTCCAGCTTGAAGCTGGCGTGGCTAAGATCCTGGCAGCATTTGCCCTGAGGGTTCAGGACAGTGCTAGTTACGGTGTAGGAAGTTTGGGGTGGATCTACCACTCCGCTTTGCACCGTTTGCCCTGCCTTGTAGCACCAAGCAACAATCTGATAGCCAGCAGGAGCGGTGAAGGTGTACGAGGTTCCAGAGAGACCGTCAACCTTCGTCCAGCCGTCTCCGTCGGGACAGACCTCTTGAGAAGTGAGAAGGTTGCCTTGGACTTCCGACGGCATTCTCGCGAATGCAGCAATGGTGAAAACTGCGCTGACAAGTAGCACGAACAAAGCGATGAAACTTATATTGCGCATTTTGCGCATGACACACCTCCTTTAAAGGTGATAGGCGGACGGACACGAAAGTCAACTTCACGCTTGTTTCAATTCTTTATTTTTTTCTTTTATTCCTCCTAAACAGGATTAGTTATGAACGAGAGCTCTCACACACAACATGATCCTGTCTAGGAAGCCTTGCTCTCCCGTTGTTAAAGAACTAATAACTATTTTTCCCAAAAACTACCCGCAATGGGCAACTGGGAAATTAAATTATAATAATAGAGATTATAACAGAAAGATGCAAGTAAAACAAAATTATAGGACGCTAAGATAATGAAATTTAATTAGGAAACCACGCTCTCTTCTAACCATATCTTGGTTGTTAAAATAAAAAACCCGCCTATCTAAAGCGGGTTTCTGTGTTTCGTCTTACCTTTCGGAAGACTCATCAGTACTGATATTCAGTAGACACTAACAGGAAAACAACACAAAACTTCAAAAGAAGAGATACTCTCTAGCAAAAAAAGAGAATTTTTCTTTTTGGTTTTGTATGCAATATATAAGGAGGGAGTGCTCCTCCAAAAAAGCAAGGAGCACTCCTACCAGACGGATTAGGTGAGTTGATTACTCGCAGTCATCCGTCACGCACGGCGCTTTGTCGTTCCAAATGTTGACCCATTTATGCAGCCAACCTGGATAGAAGAAACGGATTTCTCCCGTGCAGATGTTCCTCTCAACGGCGCCGCAGCCAATTCGGAAGTCAGCGAGGAACTCCAAGACCTCCCCGTCGATACAGAGCGTGCAGACGCGATTGGCGACATCCGGATATCGCGGAGGATAACCATCGGTACTATAGGTGTAACACTCGTGCCTCATAGTGTCGGGCGGGTTAATCATCCAGTCTACACATTGCGTTCGGATGTATTCCCAAGTGCATTCGCGGTATTCGCATGTGCCGTTATCGACTTGTGCCTCACGATTGTAGTTGAGGGCGAGAGGATCTATACAACCAAGGATATACTGACATTCGCCCTCTTCGCCATAGTTGGAAGCGGCTTCGTCTTCGCAGATGACCGGGGGTACATACCCACATCTTTCATCATTGGGGTACTCTACCCGTTCGTTGTACCAATCACCATCGCAGCCACCATCTCGATCAAACCACTCTACATACGTAAAGGGCTTGATATTTGAGCATCGGCCACATTGTTCGCCTACCGGCGGATAGTCACACGACCCATCATCAACTTCTGCTTCCGGATTGAAGTTGAGTGCTGTCTCATCCCTACAGCCTGGAATAGGCTCACGGCAGATGGGATCGGTCCAATAGCCATTGGTAACGATCTTGTTCAAATGCTCGGGCAATTTGTTGAAATCACTCATTGCCCAAGACGGAACGCCGAGGCTCCGTCCAGTAGGCCGATGGCATTTGTTTGGATCACTGGACTTATAATACTGAACAGTGATGGGGCCAAAGGTCTCCACGATCTTTGGCGCATAGTCCTTCGGCCAGCTGGGCCAGCCGCCTTTATAGCAGTATCCGGGATGCATAGAGGACTCATGAGAGTATCCTGGCGGGCACACCGA